>CAYPSX010000013.1:0-40520 GCA_964413185.1 uncultured Bacteroidales bacterium | reverse complement strand
TATTGCCTACAATTTTCCATTTGCCCGGGTAGCGTGTTTTGGCCGAATCCATTTCAAAAGATCCATTATCCCTAAATGTGAGGAATTTGTACCTTTCAACCGTTGCGACTTCTTCACCTTCTGTATCGGCTATGGGGCGGGGCAGGTAGCCATCAGATTTACTGAGCCATTTGCCCCTCAAAAGATTGTCTTTTATATCATCTTGTGCTTGAACAACTGACGAACCTGCCAGTAGTAGCGTCAGGAGCAAGAAAAATAAATTTTTCATTGTTGATTTGCTTTTAAGGTCGCTTATTCCATTTCAATTAACACATCATCCTGCAGTACACTGTCACCTTCTTTAACTTTCAGTTCTTTGATGGTGCCCTCTTTTTCTGACTGGATGTTGTTTTCCATTTTCATGGCTTCCATAACCAGCAAAGTCTGACCTTTAATGACACTATCCCCGGGTTTTACATTAATTTTCATGATGCTGCCCGGAAGTGGTGCTTTCACTTTGTGCCCACCACCTTCTGCTTTTTTGAATGTTCCTTCGCCCGGTTTTTTGGCAACCGGTTTACGAACAAGTTTAGGTGTTTTTTTTATTGTAGAAGCTTGCTCAACCTCAACTTTGTAAGTTGTACCGTTGACGTCAACTTCAAGATGGTCTTCGTCAGATTCGTTGACAGCAATGTCGTATTTCTGACCTTTTATTTTGAATTTGAATGTTTTCATTTTGACTTAATTATCAAAATTAATGTTTAATTGGTTGATTTTGAACTCCGTAAATTTTTGAACTCCAGGGCGAGTATTTTTTCGACATGTTTTTAATGGTGATGATATTGGATTCTTCATCGTGCATTTCGCTGTAATATAAATGCACAGCAGCGGCAATGGCTGCACTAACATCACCCGGAAGTGTAATATCATCCTGATCGGCACATTCATATTTACCCTCGCGGCGCAATTGGCTGCGAATGTTCATGTGCATGATTTTGGGCATTTGTGAAAAGATAACATAAAGTAGTATTAAAGCTGCAAATACAACGATTATTCCTACCAATGCTACGGTATATCCCCCCTGGCTCGAAACTGATGCTAAAATGTTCATCATTTTAAATTTTTATAATGGTATGTTCGAGTGTTTTTTCGGTGGATTGACAACTTTTTTAGTTGCTAACAAGTCGAGTCCGCGACATATACGGAAACGCGTGTTACGTGGCTCAATTACATCGTCGATGTACCCAAGGGCTGCGGCTTTATAAGGATTTGAGAATTCTCTTTCGTACTCTTCCACTTTTTCGTCCATAAATTTCTGACGCTCTTCATCTGTTTTAAATTCTTTAAGTTTGCGTCCTTCGAGAACTTCAATAGCGCCTTTGGCACCCATAACGGCAATTTCTGCTGATGGCCATGCGTAATTAAGATCGCCACGCAATTGTTTGCAGCTCATTACATCGTGTGCTCCGCCATACGACTTACGGATGGATATGGTAATTTTTGGCACGGTAGCTTCACCGTAAGCAAACATTAACTTGGCACCATGAATAATTATTCCGCCTGATTCCTGGCCGCTGCCGGGCAAGAAACCGGGAACATCAACAAGTGTGATGATGGGAATATTGAACGCATCGGCAAACCTTACGAAGCGTGCAGCTTTGCGTGATGCATCAATATTAAGTACACCTGCCAGATAATTGGGCTGATTGGCGATAATGGCAACCGGCTGACCGTGGAATTTAGCAAAACCGGTGATGATGTTTTTTGCGTAATTTCGATGCACTTCCAGAAATTCACCGTAATCAACAAGTGCCTCGATAATATCGGTCATATCGTATGGAATGTTGGGATTTTCCGGAACCATCGTGTTCAGGGCGTCTTCCATACGGTCGATTGGGTCGGTACATTCTGTAACTATAGGGTCTTCGAGGTTATTTTGAGGCAGGTATTCCAGCAATTTGCGGATGAGCATTAAACCTTCCTGCTCATTTTCAACCATAAAGTGCGAAACGCCTGATTTGGATGCATGTACACTAGCTCCTCCAAGGTCTTGCGTGCTGATGTCTTCGCCGGTAACTGTTTTTACAACTTTTGGCCCGGTAACGAACATGTACGAATTCTCTTCGGTCATCATAATGAAGTCGGTAAGAGCAGGAGAATATACGGCTCCGCCGGCACATGGCCCAAAGATGGCTGAGATTTGCGGAATAACACCTGAGGCCAAAATGTTGCGTTCAAAAATTTCTGCATAACCGGCCAACGAAGTTACGCCTTCCTGAATACGTGCACCACCGGAATCGTTGATGCCAATTACGGGTGCACCTACTTCCATGGCCATGTCCATGATTTTACAGATTTTTTGTGCAAACGTTTCCGATAAAGAACCTCCAAAAACCGTAAAATCTTGTGAAAATACAAATACCTTCCGATTGTCAATGGTTCCATAACCTGTAATTACTCCATCGCCCAGTATTTTCTTTTTATCCATGCCAAAGTTTGTGCACCGATGGGTAACAAACATATCGAATTCTTCGAAACTACCTTCGTCGAGCAGTTCTTCGATGCGTTCTCTGGCGGTTAGTTTGCCTTTGGAATGTTGGGAGTCGATTTTTTTCTCTCCTCCTCCAAGGTAAGCCTCTTCGCGAAGCTTAATGAGTTGTTTTATTTTATCTTGCGTTGACATTTTGTGTATTAAGATGGTTAGATTAGTAGTTTCTATTCACTGCAAAGTTCTGTTAGTACACCAAAAGTTGATTTTGGATGAAGGAAACCGATATTCAGCCCCTCGGCACCACTGCGGCCTTCTTTGTCAATGAGGCGCACGTCATTGGCTTCGGCATCTTTTAAGGCCTGGTTTACATCCGGTACGGCAAATGCAATGTGGTGAATACCTTCTCCTTTTTTCTCAATGTATTTGCCAATTGGCCCTTCAGGATCAGTAGATTCCAGAAGTTCGATCTTTGTTTGCCCAACTTTGAAAAAAGCGGTTTTAACTTTCTGATCTTTAACTTCTTCTACATTGTAGCATTCCAACCCGAGTACTTTTTCGTAATAGGGTATGGCATCATCTAAATTTTTTACTGCAATTCCAATGTGTTCAATATGTGTTGGTTTCATAAGTGGAGAGTTGATTATTAATAGTTGTTATTAGTATTGAATTCTAATCTTTTATATTTCTGCAAAAGTAGTTATACTCCTTAGTTTTTAAAATGTTACTGAACTTGTTATAGAACATCTTTTTAATTTATACCATGTCTAAATAGTACATGCAAGAAAACTACTATAATAATTGTTTTGGTTTTATCGATTCATAAAAAACTTTGTGAATGCGTGTTCTAATATCATCGCGGATTAATTTCAGGTTGGAGGCGTCCGGATGAATACGGTTGCTCAGGAAAATGTACATAATTTCACTTTCCGGATCGCACCACAGGTAGGTTCCCGTGAAACCACTATGGCCATAACTCTCCAATGGTATTCCCCAAAATGTGGGGCCGATGTGGTTCCGGCGATATTCCGGTTTATCGAATGTTATGCCCCGTCGATTGTCGTTAAACGTAAAGCTGGCCTGAGTGAAAAAAGAGACGGATGTTTCGGTAACAAATCGTTGTCCACCATACGTTCCATTATTCAAAAACATTTGACCTATTTTGGCCAAATCATTGGCATTGGAAAATAAACCGGCATGCCCGCATACACCACCGAGAAGTGCAGCGCCCTGATCGTGTACATACCCGTGAATGAGTTGCTTACGAAAAATAATGTCGTTTTCGGTAGGTGTTATTTGTTGTAAGTTTGTGGTTTTATGTGGGTTGAATCTCATTGACATGCATTTCATTGGCCCGTAGAATGTATCGTGAAGAAATTTCTCAAAGGTTTTTCCACTCAATTTTTCAACTATGCGGTACATATAATAGTAACCGATATCGCTGTACAGATATTTTTTCTTGTCGCGAAGCGGTATTGTATCCAAAATGTGATAAAGCGTATCTTGTGCTTCTTTTGATACAAATAGGTTTTTGGCGATTTTTGTAGGGTGGGTACCCGATTTTTTTTCAGAAAAAAACCGCGGTTCATAATTTCCCGCGGAGTCAAGCATTTCTGTATAGAACGGAAACCAGGCTTTAAGCCCTGCCTGATGGGTAAGAACATTGATTATTTTTCTGCTTCCCGGATTTGAGCTGTCGGGCAGGTTTAAATAATCGCCAATTGTTTTTTCTAAATTGAGTTTTTGTTGACCATAAAAGTACATAAGTGCTGGTGCAGTGGCAGCAATTTTTGTGACAGAAGCTAAATCGTATAAGTCGTCTCGCCTCACAGGCAACTTTTTATCGTACGTATGATAACCAAAAGCTTTATGGTAAAAAATTTGCCCTTTCTTTGCCGCCAATACGACACAGCCGGGTGTAGCCCGTTCCATTAGGGCCTCTTCGGCAATAGCATCAGCTCTTAAAAGTGTTGCGGGATCAGCTTTTACCATATCAGGATGTACATATCCGAGGCGTATTTTTTTTAGTTTGATTTTTATCCCTGATTGAAATCCTGCTGTTGTAACCGGAAGTTTCCCTTTCGCTTGTTGGCCGCCCATTATGACTTGTGCAGCATAATTTCGGGTATACTCGTTATCGTGGTAGGTAATTAAAACAGCTGCGTATTTTTCAACTCCCTGCATTTTTTCAAGGGCATAAGGGTTTCCGAAATAAACAAGAATAGCATTGGGAAGTGTTGACATGCGCTCAATAGCGCTCGTAACAGATTGGTTGAGGCCATATTGCCGATAAGGCGAATTACTGGTGTGCTGCACAGCAATAATTATATTCGCATAGTTGCTGAGGTCATTTTTTACTTTTTGAATATCGCTGTAAGATGCATTTTTGCTGAGAAAATGGTAATCAGGATCTGTGTAATCATTTAAACGCAGATGAAACATATTGCTTTCGGTTTCTCCTATAGTCAACACGCCCAGGTTTTTCAGGTCGTTGTTTTTAAGTGGTAGTTTATCTTGTTCATTTTTGATGCAGGTAATTGCTTCGCTGGCAAACCAGTTGTTTAGTTCATCGGTTTTTGGAGGGTTCAGGTCATTAATCAGGTTGCGGGTATCAATTTTTTGCATGTTATCGAGTCCTAACCAATATTTCGCTGCAAGCACTCTTTTGCAGCGTGTATTTACCATTGATTCGGGTATTTCTCCTGTTTTTATGGCTCTTTTTATGGCTTTTATAGATACAATCGGATCGGCGGGGTAGAGCAGTACATCATTTCCGGCTTTTAGCGCTTCCACTTCAAGTTCACCAGGGTCGTAATAATCAGCTACACCACGCATGTTCAGTGCATCGGTAAAAATGAGGCCGTTGAATTTCATTTTTTGTTTGAGTAGCCCGGTAATAGTTGGTTTAGAGATGCTTGACGGTCTGTGTTCACGGTTATCCAACGCATTAACCTGCAAATGAGCCACCATTATTCCGTTTAATCCCAGGTTGATCAAATGTTTGTATGGAAATAATTCAACCTGGTTGAGCCGGTTTTTACTGTGATTAATTACAGGTAAATCGTGATGGGAATCTGTATCAGTATCGCCATGTCCGGGAAAATGTTTGGCACTGACAATCATTCTGCTGTCGATCATACCTTGCATGTAAGCATAAGATTTTTTAAGCACGTCTCTTTTGTTTTCGCCAAACGATCGACTATTAATTACCGGGTTGTCGGGATTGTTATTGATGTCGACCACAGGTGCAAAGTTGATGTGCACACCAAGCCTGCGGCACTGTCGGCCAATTTCAGTACCCATGTCATAAATTACGCCATTGTTGGAAATTGCGCCCAGCATCATTTGCCGTGGAAACGGCTCTACGCTGTCGAGGCGCATGGCCAAACCCCATTCTGCATCCATGGCAATCATCACGGGCGTTTGTGCAAGGCTTTGGTACTTGTTGGTTTGATTTGCCTGGCGAACCGGTCCGCCCTGGAAAAATATCAATCCGCCAATATTGTACTCACGGATTAGTTTTGAAATATATCGCTGATGTTGTACACTTTTATTTGACCCTGTGTTCACCATAATGAGTTGCGCAATACGTTGTTCCAATGTTAGCGACTGAAAAACACTGTCGACCCAATGGTATGAAGTATCCAGGTAATTAAAGTTACGATCTTGTTTATTATTGGCGATTGTGCTGGAATATATTGTAATAAAGACAATTAGTGTAAGCAGGGCTCGGTTCATAGGGTTTCATCATTAAATGGAGGTACAAATTTATTTGCTTTGAGCACAAATCACAAAGCTTTTGAACAGTTTTAAGAAAAAAGTGTTAATTTCACGTGAATCTAAATAAGAAAAACATGATACGATACAATCTCATTATTTTGTTGCTTTTAATTGGTTTTTTGAAAACCACTGATGCTCAGGAAGCCCGGTTGATGCGATTTCCTGATTTTCATAAAAACAACGTAGTATTTACGTATGCCGGGGATATTTACCTGGCGAAACGTGATGGTGGAACAGCCCGCAGGCTTACTTCGCACGATGGCTACGAAATGTTTGCCCGTTTCTCGCCCGATGGGAGCAAAATTGCGTTTACCGGGCAATACGATGGCAATACGGAAGTTTACGTAATGCCAACCGAAGGAGGCGTGCCTAAGCGACTTACATTTACTGCCACACTCGGCCGCGATGATGTAAGCGACCGTATGGGCCCCAATAATATGGTTATGTCGTGGACACCCGACGGAAAATATGTTGTTTACCGTTCGCGTGGCGTTTCTTTCAATTCGTTCGTGGGGCATTTATTTAAAGTGCCCGCTGAAGGCGGCCTCTCCGAGCAACTGCCCCTGGCAACCGGCGGTTTCAATACATGGTCGGAAGATGGCAAAAAACTGGCTTTTAACCGTGTAATGCGCGAATTTCGAACGTGGAAGTATTACAAAGGAGGTATGGCCGATGATATCTGGCTTTTCGACTTTGATTCCAAAGAAACGACACAACTTACCGATAATGCTTCACAGGATATTTTTCCCATGTGGCACAAGGGCGATGTTTATTTTGCCTCAGATCGCGACCGTACAATGAACTTATTCGTTTACAAAAACGATACGAAAAAAATTGAAAAAGTAACGCAGTTCACCGGGTACGATGTCAAATTTCCTTCGTTGGGTACCGATGGTATTATTTTCGAAAATGAAGGTTACTTGTACATTTACAAGTTCGAAGATAAAGAATTAGAAAAACTTTCCATCGAAATTCAAAATGACCAAATCTATGGCCGGAAAGATTATATTGATGCTTCAAAATTTATCAACGACGTAAACATTTCACCCAAAGGAAAACGTGTTGTATTTGCCGCCAGGGGCGATATTTGGAGCGTGCCAGCCAAAAATGGCATCACCTACAATTTAACCAAAACCCCCGGAGCGCACGATCGCGAACCCGCCTGGTCGCCAAACGGAAAATACCTGGCCTGGATTTCAGATATGGATGGCGAAGACCAGATATACATCATGGAAAATAAAGAAGATGCAGAGCCGCAGAAACTCACGAAAAATTCAACGTATATTTTTTCTATTGACTGGTCGCCCGATTCTAAAAAAATTGCCTGGACAGACCAAAACTTTAAACTCAACTATATTGATATTGAAAGCAAAAAAGTTACTGAAGTTGTACATGGCAAATATGGAAAAATATGGAGCTACAACTGGAGCCCCGATTCAAAGTGGCTGACATTCCCGGAAACCATGGCCAACGATATGGAAGTAATTCAACTTTATGATGTTGAAAAAAATAATAAACACACAGTAACCGAAAATTGGTACGATGCCGGAGCTCCCATTTTTTCGCCATGTGGAAAATACCTGTTTTTTACCTCAGAACGCGATTTTAGCCCAACCTATAACGATGTTGAGTGGAATTACGCTTATAAAAACATGGGGCGTATTTATATGCTTCCACTGGCAAAAAGCACAGAGTCGCCTTTTGCTCCTGAAAACGATGCTGTTGAAGTTGAAAATGATGAAGATAAAGAAGATAAAAAAGACGAAGATAAAACCGTAAAAGTTGACTTAGACGGAATAAAAGACCGGATCATTAATCTACCGGTAAAACCCGGCTACTACTGGAACTTACAGCCCGCTGAAGGTAAAATATACTACGTCACAACCCGAAGCGGCCAAAGCAAATCGACCCTGAAATTTTATGATCTCAAGAAAAAAGAAGAAAAAGAATTGGGAGATAATCTGAGCCTGCAAATTGCCGCAGATGGTAAAAAAGTTCTTGTGCACAAGAAAGGTAAATATTATGTAGAAGACCTGCCTTCAGCTAAGCTCAAACCTGAGAATAAAGTAGATGTAAGTAAAATGGAGTTTTGGGTAGATAAACACGCTGAATGGAAACAAATTTACACAGAAAGCTGGCGCCAAATGCGCGAATTTTTCTATGCTGAAAACATGCATGGCGTGGACTGGAAAGCTATGCACGAAAAATACGCTAAATTGTTGCCTTACGTTAATCACAGAAACGACCTGAATTATCTTATTGGAGAATTAATTGGCGAAATAAATATTGGTCATGCCTACGTAAATGGAGGCGACCGCCCCGATGTTGAGCGAATTAAAACGGGATTGCTCGGCGCACAAATTAGCAAGCACAAAACGGGTTATTTTAAAGTTGACAGAATTCTGGAAGGCGAAAATTGGCGAAAAGAAGCCCGCTCGCCATTTACCGAACCCGGTGTTGATGTAAGTGAAGGTGATTATATCGTGGCTGTAGACGGCCAGAATGTTAAAAATGAGCATGATATTTATAAGTTATTGTCCGGAAAAGCCAACCAGATTGTTGAACTGAAAGTTAACGAAAAGCCATCTGCCAGTGGAGCCAAAAAAGTGCTGGTAAAAACTACCGACGATGAAGCAGAGCTGTATTACTACAACTGGGTACAAACCAATATCGAAAAAGTAAATAAAGCTACTGATGGTCAGGTAGGTTACATTCATATTCCGGATATGGGGCCGAACGGTTTAAACGAGTTTGTGAAGCATTTTTACCCGCAACTGAGTAAAAAAGCACTAATTATCGACGACCGCGGCAATGGCGGGGGCAACGTATCTCCAATGATTATGGAGCGTTTACGTCGCGAATTGGTTTTCTACAACATGCGTCGTAACCAAAAAGCAGTAATGCCCAACCCGAACCAAATTATGGCCGGACCAAAAGTATTGCTGATCAATAATTATTCGGCCTCAGACGGCGATTTGTTCCCGTATCGCTTTAAAATGCATGAAGAAGGTCCGATAATCGGTGTTCGTTCGTGGGGCGGAGTAGTGGGAATAACCGGCTCGCTGCCTTTTATTGATGGCGGACAGTTGAGAAAACCGGAGTTTGCACCATTTTCAAAAGATGGTAAAAAGTTCATTATTGAAGGTCACGGAGTTGATCCGGATATTGTAATTGATAACGACCCTTATAAAGAATACATGGGAGAGGATGCACAGCTACAGAAAGCTATAGAAGTAGTGCTGAAAAAGCTGGAAGAAAACCCGGTTAAAACACCGGATATTCCTTCTTTGCCTGACAAATCAAAATAGTGAGATAAATAAATGCCCGGTAGAAATTTGCCGGGCATTTTGTTTTAAAAATACGATGTGATCGATATAAGCTTGCGGGTATTATCCTTTTTTTAATGGAATAAACAATTAGGCGCCAAGGCTTTTAAGTGCTTCGTATACCAAAAAAACCGGCCATACCATTGCTTTAAGAAATCCGAGTACACCCATCCAGAAAGATGTGGCTGCGCTAATGTAATAAACGGCGGCTCCAATAAAACCAAGTCCGTAAATTGCGTTCGACGGGGCATTTTGTTTGTAGTTTTTGTCTGCCATAATTCCAGATTTTTACAGATTTTATGGTTTAAATATACAATATTTGTTTGAAAAAATGGCCGGATGAAAATGTAAATACAATTTCATCCGGCCCTGAAAACCGCGAGATTTGAATTAATGATTAATTAAAAAGAAACTGATTCCTAATAATTTTAGGAATATCAGTATTATCCATAATGCCTTCAAATTTTTCTGCTCCGGCGCCGTGTGCATGAATAACCACAGGTAACCCGGTGTGTGAGCCGGTTGCCCAGCCAACTCCGGCTTTTTGATTGAGTAAATCCATGGCTGTCATTAAAAATTGTTGTGCAGAACCGTATAAAGTTTCAACTTCGTTTTTGTTGATATCGAGGCTATTTTTCCAAACCATGGAGAGTTGAATTTTTTCTTCATCCGTCAACGGAATTGTCTCTCCAAGGCCAAAATGTTTTTCGACAAATGCCATAGCCTGATCAATATTTGCTCTTTTATCAATGAGTGGTTGAATAGCAGCATTTAAGGCCTCAAAAGAATGAGTTTGATGTTGCAATAATTGGAAATTTGTTTTGTATTTTAAATGTTTGTTACCCAGTGTTAGACCTCCTGTTTCGTGGTCGCCAATAGCCACAATTAGCGTTTCATCGGGATGTTTTTTTGCAAATTCCATAGCTGCGCCTATTGCATTATCGTAGTCTATCATTTCTGCGATGGTAGTTGCAGCGTCGTTAGCATGGCACGACCAATCAATTTTTCCTCCTTCAATCATCATAAAAAAGCCATTGGGATTGTCGAGCAGTTCACTGCTTTTTTGAACAATTTGTGCCAGCGTCAGGTCTGTATCATTTTTGTCAATGGCATAGGGCATAGCTTGCTCAGATTGAAGTCTTTCGTGACTAAAATAAAACGGGAGTTTATCTTTAGTTGCCGCCACAAATGCCTTGTTTTTTTGAATAATGTGGACTTCCGATTTTGTTTCGTACAAATCAGGTTTGTCTTTGTTTTTTCCATTGTAATCCCGTAAGCCGCCACCGGCAAACAGGTCGAAACCGCTGGTGAACAATTGTTGCCCAATTTCATAATAGTGCCCGCGAAGTTTTGCATTTGCGTAAAAAGCTGCCGGCGTGGCGTGGTTTATGGAAACCGTGGAAATAATCCCTACTTTCATGCCGGCGTTTTTAGCATCATAAGCTATGCTTTTATAATTTTTTTTACGATCGTGCGACATTCCAATGGTGTTGATGCTTGTTTTATAGCCTGTTGAAAGTGCTGTTCCGGCGGCAGCCGAACCTGTTATAAAACGGTTATCGGAATGCGTGTAAAACCAGCCATGAGCATCAAGTTTGCTTTGGTTTAGTTGTGTCATTCCTTTTTTTCCTGTTGTGTTGGCTAAATAGGCCTCGGTAAGACTTAATTGTGGCAATGAAACCCCATCGCCAATAAAATAGAAAACATATTTTGCCTTTTTTTCTGCAGGTTCGCTGTTGCTGCATCCTCCAAAAAGAAATAAGATGGCTATAATTGCCGGAAATATTGTTTTAAGCATTTTTATAGATTATAATTCAACAAATATATTCAACGTTATTTTGTGCAAATATAAATACAATAATTTGCAGCTTTATTACTTCAATGTTAAGGATAACAATAATGTGGTCATGATGTTTTTCGAAATGCAGTTATTGGAGTTTTATTATCCGCACTATCTTACAAATCTGCCGAAGTTCTTCGCTTTCAAATTCGTCAATTTAACTTTAAACACACACACTTGTTTTACAGAAGGTTCGTTGTACGTAAATTCACGATCGACATATTGCGCCATAACCAGATTGAGGGCTTCTACTTTTTGATCGTAATCTTCGATAAACTCAATTTGCCCGTCGGCAATAATGCTTTTGTAATTCATTCCATACGAGCAGGCTACGTTTTCGTTTTGATTGTAAAGGCTGTGCCCTGTACTCATGGTGATGCATACATTGGGATTATTCCGCAATATATCCATTTTCCGACCTTTAGGGTCGCCATGAAAATAGATGGTTCCGTCCTGGTAGCCAAAGTTCATCATAACTACATACGGTTTGCCATTTGTATCAACCATGCTCATTGCACAGCTATCGCAATTTTTTATTATTTCTTCCTGTTCTTTTTTGTCAGTAATCCAAACGGTAGGCATAATAGTATAATTTATCCGATTATTGATTTTTCGTTACGCGAATTAACAAATAAAATATCGCCCATCTGCTCATATCCCATAAAAATTTCTTTACCATCGTGTTTAACCTGCTCTTCGAGGAAACCGATAATCACCAGCCCGGCATCTGCTGATTTGGATTCAATTAGCTCTCTCTGGGATTGATCTTCAGGTATTTCAATGCTCTCAATATTTTTTGCAGAGATGGGTAGGCGTCCTTGTTCAACAATTTTAATGATTTCTTGTCGGGCTGTCTCTTTTTGTCCGTGTTTAACGATATTATAAATACAAATTTTTGATTTTTCCCACTCCGGATGAGCGGTGATAATGTAACTAAGTAAAATCATTTCATTTGCATTGTCCACATCAGTGGAGCGTATCCAAACATGAATGCCATTTTGATGATTTACAGGTTTTACGGTCGTACTGTAAAGGCAAATGTCGAATTCGCCGGCTTTCACCAGAGGCATATTTTCCACAATGGCTTGCATATGTTGTTCATTGCTGCGCAATGATTCAAACACGACCATATTATTCTCCATACCCGAAACCCCCGGTAATTGAATGGCTTGTGCTACTGCGGAAGTGTAGGAGGGCGAAATCATAGTATCGACATATACAGCGCTGTTTTTTTGATCGATGATTTGCACCAGTTTTTTGAGCTCTTCCTGGGCTTCTTCAGATAGTTTTTTAGAGAAATATCCGTTTTTCATATGAATATATGTTCCGAAACCGTATTTCCAGGCAAGCCAGTTCATGAGCTCCAGTGCTTTTTGCCGGTTAAACGTATCGCTGCTGATACAAATAGCAGAAGGTCTCCATTCAATATTTTTCTGTGTTTTGTATGTTTTTTGAATGTAGACTTGTAGTTTTCTGTTAAGTTGAAAGAATGCACCTTTAAATATGTCAGCCATGCCTCTGCGATGCTCATGCACACTGTTGATATACAAATAAAGCGCTCCAATTGTAAGTACTGCTGCAAGGGCATAGAATGCATCAATCTTGAACATAAGCCATACCGACATAACAAAACCAATAAAAGAAAGATACCAGCGGCTTTTGAATGTTGGCCGGTAAGATGGGGCTGAGCCGAAATGGTTCAGGAATGATATAAGCGATAATGAGCCGTAGGTTACCATAAAAAACATGGTTATAATTTGAGCTACGATATCCACATCACCCAGAATTACAAAAACCATGGCAATAATGCAGGTTATAAGGGAGGCATTGAAAGGCTCTCCGTCTTTTTTCCGACCTTTTGCCAAAATATAATTTGAACGTTTCCATGGCAGGGAATTATCGCCGGCCAAAGCCTGTAATGTACGTGGAGCAACCATTACAGAGCCCAAAGCTGAAGAAATTGTGGAGGCTGCCAGGCCTAGCGGAATCATAATAAAACCGTATGGCGCAATTTGTGCCATAATCAACTGGTCGTTAATCAAATCTTCAGGTGCCGCAGAGCCGGCCATTTTCCAGGCCAGAAAAATGTAAATTACAATGCCGCTTAGTGTTGCTGCCACCGTTCCCAAAGGAATGCTTTTTCCGGGATTGCGCAAATCGCCGGATAATCCCACTCCGGCTGTCATTCCTGTAAACGCAGGGAAAATAATAGCAAACACCACGAAAAAGTCAGAGCTGTTGCGCATTTCCATGTTTTGTGCCAAAAAATCGCCTGAGCCTTCAACTGGTGAGCCGGTAAAAATGAGTGCTAAAGCAGCAAAAAGAATGGCTACAACTACGTATAGTGTTTTTACCCCAAGGTTGGCTCCTTTTTTAAGTATTAAAGTTGATAAAAGCAACATGGCCGGAATTGAAAAAGCCTGTCGGGGTAGGGCTATGCCATATTTTTCTTTTATAATCGCGAAAACAGGTGAAAAAGCTTCGGTAAAAGCAATTACGTAAAATGCAACACTGATGGCCTGACTTAAAAACAGCGCCATGCCAATTGTTGCTCCAATGTTCAGACCAAAGGAACGGCTGATGATAAAATATTCGCCGCCTCCCTGTACACGTTTGTTGGTGGCAATTTCCGAAATTGCAAGGGCTGTTGGAATAGTTACCGCGTGCCCTAACAGAATAATAAAAATAACTCCCCAGAAACCTACTGTGCCTATAGCATATCCAAAACGAAGGAACAATATTGCACCTAAAATGGTGCTTATAGCAGTGAAAAAAACTGGCGCAGTGCCAAATTTGGTTTTCGACATGGTTATAGTAACTTTTTTATTGGTTTAATATTATATTTTTAAACCCAGGACAGTTATATCATCAATTTGTTCGTAGTTTTTCTTCCAGTTGTGGAAATGATCTTTGAGTTCGGCCAGTTGCTCTTGCATTGGCATGTTTGCCAAACTTTGCAGCAGCTCTTTAAATGGTTTTCTTTTGAATTTTTGTCCCTTTTGGCCTCCAAACTGATCAGGGTAACCATCTGTAAACAAATATATTTGATCGTTTTCCTGCAATTCGATATCGTGTGTTGTAAAAGGTCGCATTTTTACGTACACAGAAATCGGTGCTTTATCGGCTTTAAATTCAATTATTTCATTATTTCTTATGATGATGAGCGGATTACGGGCTCCGGCATATTGTAGTTGTTTTTTCTCCAGATCGATGCTGATAAGGGCAAGGTCCATTCCGTCTTTTTGTTTGCCAAGTTCCATTTTTTGACTCAATGCATTGATGACTTCAGTTCGCAATTTGTTGAGTATTTTACCTGGTTCAAGCAGGTGTTCTTTGACTACAATTTCGCGCAAAAAAGAGATGCCCAACATGCTCATCAGTGCGCCTGGAACTCCGTGTCCGGTGCAATCGGCAATGGTTATCACTATGCGGCTGCCCATTTTGGCCCACCAGTAAAAATCGCCGCTTACATTGTCGCGCGGGTAAAACATGAGCATGTGTTCTTTGAAGTTTTTGCTCAATAGTTCCTGACTGGTAAAGATATTTCGCTGAATAAACCGCGCATACTCTATGCTGTTCATTAAATCTTTATGAATCAGCTCCATTTGATTTTTCTTGATTTCAATTTCATTGCTTTGTGTAAGAATTTCTTCTTTTTGTTGAAGAAGTTCTTCGTTTTTTTCAGAAATTTCTGCCGTGCGTTCTTTAACAATTTTTTCAAGTTCTTTTTGTCGTTGTTTAAAGGTTCTTATGCGCCATTGGTAAATCAAATAAATTATTAAGATTACCAATAAAGCGGCTGAAATTCTAAACCATAATGTACTCCACCAGGGAGGAAGTATTTCAAAAGAAAAAGAAGATTCAGGGCTTTGTTGCCCATCAGCGGCTATGGCTTTTACCCGGAATGTGTATTTGCCCGGGTTTAGGTTGCTATAGGTTGATTTATGTAATAAAGTAGCCGGGTTCCATTCATCTTCATAACCTTCCAAAATAAAGGTGTACCGCACATTTTCCGGATGTTGCCAGTCAATACCGGTAAAACTGAATGTTAAATGATTTACGCGGTGGCTGAGCGTAAGGTTTTTAGGAAGCTGCTGCCAGGGTGTTGTGCCTGTATAATTTACCGCGATGTTGGTTTTAATATGATGTTTTTTCTTTAACTTTTTTTCTACGGAGTTTTGTTTTCCTTCGGTTTGCCAGTCTATATTTTCATAAAACAGATCAACATTCGTAACAATGGCAACGGGCGAAACCGTTTGCTGCTGGTTAAGTTGCGGTTTAAAGTTGATGAGCATTTTGCCCGAGCCCCACCACATACTGCTGTCAGTATCAATGCCCACCGAATTACTGGAGAATACATTGCCCCCAATAAACCCTTGATTATAACCAAAATTATGAATTGAGAATTTTGTTCCGCAAATTTCAACAAACCGCGAACTGTCCTTAACTTTTTTTGTTTTTGTAAACCGGCTAATTCCATTTTTTGTACCAACCCATATATTTCCTTTCAAATCGGCTGTAATATTTTTTATGCTGTTGGATATCAGTCCATCATAAGTTGAAACGAATTTGACTTTTGACTGGAAAAGGTTATAAAGGTTTTTATGGTTTGTTTTCTCTTTTTTATTTGCATCGGTTTCAATGGAATCAAGTATTTCTTTTGGCAGGATATTGATTTTATTATTGGTTGCTATCCATAAGTTTTGATCGTCATCCTCATAAAATCCATACGCAATATTGCTTGACAGGCCGTGCTGCTGTTTAAAATGATAAAATTCCGAGCCGGTGAAAACGGCAATGCCTTTTGAGCTGGAAGCAATCCAAAGATTTCCGTTTTTGTCGTTTACCAGACCTTTGATATTGTCCAGGAGTAATCCTTGCTTTTCTCCGTAATTGGCAAAACTTTTACCATCGAAACTGCTCAAACCGGCGTATGTGCCTATCCATAATTTTTTATCATCTTTATGCAAAATATAGGTTTCATTATGTATCAGACCATGGTCATTTGTAAAAGAAGTTATTTGCCCTTTGTTTAAGCTAAAAATACCTGCTCCTTCCGTGGCAAACCACAGGTTTTTATCATTGCCATGGGTAATTGACCAAATAGTATTTCCGGGTAAACCTGTGTTTATTGAGTAAGAATTGAAGTGCTTTCCATCGAATTTTACCAGCCCCTGGTTCCACATTCCAATCCATAAATCAGATTCTTTTTGAGCATAAAAAGAAAGGGCAATGTCTCCTGCAATACCTTCTTTTTCGGTTATGTATCGAAATTCCCCACCGTCATAGCGCATAAGACCTCCACCGAGCGTGGCAATCCAGTATATCCCGGCAGCACTTTGTATTATTTCGGTTATTCTATTACTTGTAAGCCCTTGGTTTTGTATTATGTGTGTGAAAGCCCGGCCATCATATTTGAGTAGTCCGTTTCCATCGGAACCAAACCATAAATTGCCTTTTTTATCTTTGTTTATATTTAGTACTTCAGTTGTATTTATTCCTTGTGGGGTGCTATATTGTTTGATAACTTTACCGTTAAACCGAATTATTCCTTCACCGAATGTTCCCATCCAAATATCACCATCATTGTCGGCCTTAATGCTCCAAACAGCATTAGTAGGCAATCCGTTTGAGGTAGAATAGTTGGTGAACGTTTTGCGATCGAATTTAAAAATGCCACTGTTAAAAGTTGCTATCCAAATGTTCCCTTTATTGTCTTCACACAAATCGTAAACCTGTCGGCAGTTTAGGCCCTGTTCTTTTGTAAATAAAGTTAGTTCTTTGTCGTTGTATTTAGCCAGTCCGTTTGTTGTACCAATCCAAATATTTCCGTTTTTATCTTCAAGTAACGACATAACTTTGTTTCCGGGCAAACCTGTTTCTTCGTTAATGTAAGTGAATTTGCGGCCGTCAAAACATACGGCACCATACTTACTTGTGCCTAACCAGAGTTTTCCGCTTGATGCATAAAGAATTTTATTTATTGATTCGCTTTTGAGACCGTGTTCTACAGTGTATTGAATAAAGGTATTGCTATTAAAAGCCAGAAGACCTGCATTGGACGATCCCATCCAAACAACGCCAAATTTATCTTCAGCAATGGTGTTGATATATGAACTGAAAAGGCCTTGTGCAACATCAACAAATTGGGCATTAATTATGGTATTCTCTTTATATCTAAATGGCCCTGCAGTTTTTTGAACAGGTTTTTGAGCAGTAATTGTTTCAGCATAGCCTTGGTTGTTTGTTCGTTTATCATAAACTTCTGTGGGTAAAAATTGTACCTTAATTGTTTTAGGCTCAACGGACGGTTGGTTGTTCTTTTGGGGATCACTGGTGTTTTTAAACTCAAAAATTTCAGGAGCCTTTGTAGAACGCAAAATTCCGGTTGTTTCTGTGCGCGATTTTCCCGGAATAATTTCACGCACACCTTTAAATACGTATCTTCTGGGGGGTAAAAGTGTTGTTTTGTAAGGAGCCGGTACACTATTTCTGCCGGGTGTGATTATGTGAAGAGAATCTTTTTCAAATGGGATAATTTGCCCATTGGCATTTAAGGCAAACAATAGGAGAGGAAGCAAAAAAAAGCCAAATAGTATCCGCATTTCTTATCCTTTTTCGAATAAGATATAAAAATAAAAAATATTTTGTAATATTATTAGATAACGAACAGATTAATTCCCGACTTGAAACTAATACATGCCGATTTACGGGTTTGACGTTGTTTTGTGGAGGCTATATTGATTTGGGAATTAGTTCGATACTCAAATCATATAATTTATTTTGCAATTTCTCATCATTGGCAATGACCGTTGGTTGCGTTTCATTACTGTATTCAAAGTAACCTCCTGTAGTGCCACGCGGCAATTCCAAGGCAGCAAAAATGAGCTGGTCGGCACCTGAATTAAGGTGCGAACCTCCGCCGCCCCAGCCGGCGCGTAAAAGCTTGGTGTCGATAACGCCGGGATGCACTGCGTTAATCATGGCATTGTTGTTTTGACGGGCAATTTTTTTTGCGTGAAGGATATTACAGAGTTTTGACTGTCCGTACGCAGCGCTTCCGTTGTAATTTTGCGGGTTTACTACATCTTCAATATCCAAATTATTGGCGTGTATCATGCTTGATACATTTACAATTTTCGGCTGCCCCAGTTCTTCCATCAAAGGAAGTAATAAGAATGTTAAGTAAAAGTGGGAGAGGTAATTGACCATAAAAGTCTTTTCGATGTCTTTTTCTGTTACCAGCTCTTTTTTGGCTTGGAAAACACCGGCATTGTTTATCAATATTTCAGGGATTAAACGCTTGTGTGTAAGTACTTCTGCAAGTCCTTCAATATCGGAAAAACTTGTTAAATCGGCATTAATGTATTCTATAGCTTTATTACCTGTTTCCTGCTTGAGTGAATTGCATAATTTTGTACCTTTTTTGGCATCGCGACCGTGCATTACAACTTTATGCCCCATTTGAGCCAGCCTGAAAGCAGCTTGCAAACCAATTCCATCGGTCGATCCTGTGATTAATAATTTATGCCTCATTCGTAATTTGTTTTTATAAATCTTTGAAAACCCTGGCCAGTGAAAGGCCGGGAGCATCTACTTTTAGGTCAAGGAAATAACCAAATGGTGTTTGATGAACAGTGTACCCTGCATTTTTCATCTTTTCTTCTGCTTTTTCAAACAGCTCTTTGGTTACCTGCGGATCGGCTTTACTTTCAGATAAATGGGCAAATGAATGCAAAATAAGCTCCTTTGCGTTATTCTTTTTCATGATCCATTTCAGGTTTTTCACAAGCTTTTTTGAGACTTCCTGCACCCGGTCGGTATCATGTGCTTCGGCTTGTATAAAAGCCGTTTGTATTTTATCAAAAGATTTGCTTTCTGTTTGCTCTTCTGCGTCCGCCAGTGTTTTTGTTGTTGGCGTGTATCCAAATTCATTACAATAAATAAGTAATAGCTTCATAATATGTTGATTTCAAGTAAATTTAAGTGATAAAACTTTTTATTTTTGACAATCCATTTTGTACAAAAAATATACTCCCGTTGCCGAAAGGGCAATATAAAGAATAAAAAACACATTGAAGTTTGTAAGTGCTATGAGACTTCCGCCCAACAATGGGAACAAAACCGGTAAAATATTTCCGGCTCCGGCAATTCCTGTATAAAGCGCCCGGTTTTTTGTATTAGAAATTTCAAGCAATACCCCGTTATTCGTAATGACGTAAAGCGTTAAAAAAATACCGCCCATGAAAAACGAAAGATAATAAAACCAAACATGTGTTGAAAAAATCCATGCACTGAGCGGAAAAATTATGGCCAATACCCATAAAAACCACATCATTTTTCTGTATGAGAACTTTTGAGCCCTTTTATATAAAATTAAACCCGATAGAACCAATCCTAGTGTTTTGGCAATAAGTAAGTTTCCGACCAGATTATCGGCGCCAACATTAGAATTATTTGCATACAGTAAAATAAAGGGCATCAGTCCCTGTCCCAATCCTAAAACATTAATACTGAACAAAAAATAAATAAGGCGATTATTTGTTACCAGCTCTTTCCATAAATCTTTAAAACCATATTTAATCGTCTCATGATCATCCGAAATAACCTCTCTGACCCGCCAAAAACCGAGCGATGCGAAAAGCAGAAAAATTGCGGCCAATAAAAACACAGTAAAATAATTATTGGGCCATGTACTGCGGTTTAATACAATAGTTACTGCAAAAGCCGATAAAAACATGCCTAAACTGGAAATAACCTGTTTCAGACTAAAAAATTCTTTGCGCTGCCCTGCAATAATTGACTTGCCTAAAATATCTGTAAAAGAAATATTTGCGTAGGCTCCACTTATCGAGAAAATGCTTACGAGAATAAATATTAAAAAGACGACAAGCGAATTATCAATGTATATGTACAGAAAAAACAATGCGGCCATACCAAAAAGTGAAGCTATGCGGAGGTTTATGCCCGTAAGCAGATGTTTCTTTTTCACCGAGGCACCCGAAATCATGGGAGCAAAGAGTAACTGAGAAAATTTGCTAAATCCTACTAAAATAGTTGTCAAAAGCCCGATGTGCCACGACGAACCACCAAGTTTAATCAACATGGAAGGAATTACCGTATCAACATCCATAAAATTTTTAGCTATGGCCAGAAACGATGCGTGCCATATAAAAGCCCTGAAATTTTGTTTTGAAATTTCACGTGATAATTTGTCGGTGCTTTTAAAATTAATCATGGTATTTTAATAGCTTTAAAGTAAACCTGCTCAGTCTGAAAAGCTATGGCATTATGGTTACGCTGAATATACGTTAAAACTTTTTCTACGTCTTTCGTGCGCGAATGAACAGGGGCAAAATGTTTGTTTAGAATCTGAATATTCTTGCCAAACTGTTGCGATACAGCAGCTTTTATCCCTGTACTTTGTAATAGACCAACAACACCTTTTCCTTTTTTCTCAGATCCATGGCTATTCTCATCAAAATTCATTAAAGAATTTTCAATTGTATTCTCTAAAACCACTGAGTTCTCAGTAATCTCATATATTAAATACTTTGCAGCTTCACCAAAATGTCCTTCCTGAACTTCACCTTTTCTATTTATTGCAATGCCTACTTTCATATGTTTATAATTTTGATTTTAATGGTCATTACCTGTCCCGCAGTAGGCGGGATAGCCTGCCCCGCAGTTAGGCGGGGGAGCTCGCCATGATAAGCCTAATGTAAGCTGCATACTGTTTGTCGGCTCGTTATATTCATGCGGGTGTACTTCGACACGCTCAGCAGAATTGTGTTCCGACAGCTGGCGAATCATGGCTCGGTTCATTGATAAAATTTTATTTTACACACAATACGTTATTACTAAATATACTAAACAAAACAAATTATAATGAACCAATGTTCAATACGTCTTTTTTTGTCTTTCAATAATTGCTCCATATAGTACCTTACTTATAATATTCTATCATATAACAATTTATAAAACCCTTCTATTAAAATTATTTAAATATAAATATAGCTAAATTTAACAGATTATCAAAAGTGAATTATATATAGTAATGTTAATTACATATAAATGTATACATTGTTTCATTCAGTTTGTAATAAAAATGATTCAATAAGTGCATTTCAAATTGCTGATATTTACAAAATTTATATCTTCGCTGCTTCTTAACAAAAAGTTTAATGATATGTTCAAAAAGCGCCAGATTCCACATACGTATGTGATTGTTTTCTTTTTTATTGTACTATCGGCAGTGCTTACATGGGTAATGCCCGGTGGTGAATATGTTGAGGTACAAAAGGAAATTAACGGGGAAGTACAAAAAGTAATGGAATTTCAACCCGTTGAAAGCCAGCCCCAAACATGGGAAATCTTTGCAGCCATGTTTAAAGGTTTCGAACGACAGGCCGGAATTATTGTCTTTATTTTGATGATTGGCGGTGCTTTTTGGATCATGAACGATAGTAAAGCTATTGATGTGGGAATTTATTCGTTTTTACGTATGACCAAAAAACTGGAAAAGAACAAGTTCATGAGAAAAATTGGCGTTGATAATATTATTATCGTGCTAATAATGCTCATGTTTAGCGTTTTTGGGGCAGTTTTCGGTATGAGCGAAGAAACCATTGCTTTCATCATTATTTTTGTGCCCATGGCTATTACAATGGGCTACGATAGTCTTGTGGGGGTTTCTATGTGTTTTGTGGCTGCCGGACTTGGTTTTGCAGGAGCCATTCTCAATCCTTTCACTATTGGTATTGCCCAGGGGTTGGCAGAAATACCGCTTTTTTCAGGTATTGAATACCGTATGTTTGCCTGGCTGGTTATCAATATTATAGGAATTGCTTTTGTGTTGCGTTATGCCCACAAGATTAAAAAACATCCGGAGAAGAGCATTATGTACGAAGATGATAAACAGTGGCGCGATCGCACAGACGAGGAAGGAATTGAAAAGCTTAAATACCGTACACCAATCGCTGCATGGGTTGCCTACGCGTTTCTTTCAGCTGCCATGATCGCTGCTTCTTTTCTTTTTCCCGAAACAGAGCTTAAAGTTGGAAACGCATCTCAGGTTGCACCGGCAATACCGATTGTTACAGGTTTATTCATTATAAGCAGCCCGTTACTTTTGCGCAAATCTGCGCACTTTTTTGTGCTCAATCTGTTAGCCTTTACTATTATTTACTTAATTGTAGGCGTGATGGGATATGGATGGTACATTATGGAAATTGCCACACTGTTTTTTGCCATGGGAATTTTCGCTGGTATTGCCATGAGTAAAACGCCAAACGAAATTACGAATTTGTTTCTGGCCGGCACCAAAGATATTATGTCTGCCGCACTCATAGTTGGCCTTGCTGGTGGAATTATTGCAGTTCTCGAAGATGGAAAAGTAATTGATAGTATCTTGCACGGTTTAGCTCAGGGAATGGATGAAATGGGCAAGGTGGGCAGTGTAGGAATAATGTATGTGATTCAGAATATCATTAATATTGTAATTCCGTCAGGTAGTGCCAAGGCTGCACTTACAATGCCAATTATGGCACCATTTAGCGACCTTATCGGAATTTCAAGACAGGCTACCGTTGTTGCGTTTCAGTTTGGCGATGGTTTTACAAACATGATTACGCCAACCTCAGGTGTTTTGATTGGGGTGCTTGGTGTGGCCAAAATTCCTTACGATAAATGGGTACGCTGGGTTTGGCCATTGATTGCTATTTTGATTATTGTCGGATTCTTATTATTAATCCCCACGGTTACAATGGATTTGACGGGATTTTAAAAAACATAAAATTAATTGAAGGATCGGGGTTAGTAAGTAATAGCTCCGATCCTTTTTGTTCCGTCAAGCATTATTTTGCAAGTTGCATCGAGCCTGATGTGTTTGAAATAATGCGGTTGTTCTATTAATTTTTGGTTATTGATAAAATCCCAGTTAATAAGTTGTTTGTCATCATTTTGTTTTACAGACACATATCCAATGTTCATTGAGGTTACATTGTGAAAGAAATGAGAGCCCGACGAGGCATCCAAAGGAAAACCTTCCAGGTCGGTTTCCACAATGAGTTTGGCATTGGAAATTTGTGGCCAGTCAACCGGTATTCCGATCCAGGGATCCCGGGTGCCCCAGCGTCCGGGGCCAATCAAAACATATTGACGACCTTGTTCTTTCATTTTTTCATTAAGCTTATTCACTTCATCTGCCATTTCTCTTGTTTCAGCTTTTTTGAACCTCTCGCGGTCGATAATTATTATGTCGTCAATATCTTCAATAATGCCATTGCCCATAGCTTTATCACTGTAGAGCAACAGATTCTCTTTGGCCAGCGATTCTTCGTCTATTGAAAAGCCTTCCCAACTGCTTATTTGCGGTTTTATTTGCAATAAGTAAAACGAGGCGTGGCCTTCACTGTCTTTGGTTAGATCTACAGCCCACTCAATTTCTACAGGCGAGCCAAGTGCTTCTTCCACTATTTCCAGAACAGATTGAATAGTGTCTGCAAGTGGGATATAATTATGCTGTAAAATATTTGCAAAATTAACTATGCGTGGCCCATTGTGATTAAGTCCGGCCATAAGCCTGTCGCCTTCAGGGTCGTAAACAGAAACGCAATGTTTCAGGGTACCGTGCATTTCTGCTTCATAAAGGTCAAGTCTTTTTAAACCGGCCAAATCTCCTTTGGTAAAGTCTATATCGCTGCGTTTCATATCAACAGCATAGAATTCTACCTGCGAGTTTTTATAAAGGTCTTTAAGCGAATTGACCTGTGTTTTCGGGTATTTAGGTGAAAACCGGTAAGCTTTTTCGCCATCTACAACAAATTTCCCAAGCCCAACTGCGGCCACAGCCATGCCATCTTCAGGTTCCATGTGGGCAACCGGATAATAATTGTAAGATTGTGCTACACCACTAATATGCGGATAAAAATAATCTGCGTACTGATTGCCAACAACTTCCTGTACAACAACTGCCATCATTTCCTCTTCTATTTTATAATTGATGGCTTCGACATAACCTCGTGCCACACGCGAAAATACTGAGGCATAAACATTTTTAATGGCACTTTGGAGTTGTTCCAAACGCTTGGTCATGTCCTGATGATTGTTGGGCAGAATATATGTTTCGAATATTCCGGCAAACGGCTGCTGAATGCTGTCCTCGAACATGCCCGAAGAGCGCACTGCAATGGGAGTATCAATAAATTTCAGCACTTTATAAAGCTTATCGTTTAGTTCCGGGGATAATTCTGCGTTGAGGAACCATTTTTTAATTTTCTGCTCGTTTCGTTCATTGTAAACCCTTTCGGCAAGTTTGTTCCGTTCAAGGAATTTAACAAATTCATCGGTTCCTATGATAGTAGTGTTAGGTGTTTTTATGTTGATGTTAGGTACCAGCTGCGAAAAATCGTAATTATGTATCAATGTGTTGATAAATGCAAGTCCGCGGCCTTTCCCGCCCAGGTTGCCTTCGCCCAGAAGCACAATGCTGGTCGGGTCATCGATGTCGGACACATGGAAAGGTACAACTTTACCCTGGTTTTGCTCATTCCTGAATTTGTTCAGTATTTTTAAAATGTATTGCCTGAGATCGTTAGTTGTGGGGAAATCTGCTATTTGGGCCGGGTGAATAATATGTGCTACCTGAATTTCACCACGCGCCATTAACCAAAGAGAAAAGTGGTTCTTTTTGCCATGGTAAATAATCGATTCGTCAGGCACAGTATGTAGCAGGTTTTCAAATTCACGAAGTGTTTTTGCCACAGCAATTTCGCGCCCTTGAATATCGCGAAAAACGAAGTTCCCAAAACCGAGATAATGCAATATGAATGTTCGTAAATCCTGCATCAAACTCTCTGAATTTTTATCGATGAACGCTGAATCGAGTTCTTCTGCAACCGATTGAAATTTTGGATCCGAAGATTGAATGACGATGGGTAACTCTTTTCGTTCCGATTTGATTTTTTTGACCAGTTTTAAACCGGCTTTTATATCGTTTTTCCCCTCACGTTCAAATTCAACATCACTTATGAGACACAGCAACTGACTTTTATAGTTTTTGTAAATTTGCATGGCCTCTTCATAAGTAGTAGCCAGCAATATTTTGGGTCTTGTTCGAAGCCTTAAAACTTTGTATAAATCATCTGTGCTTACATCATCGATAATACGGCGCGTTTGCTCCATCACAATGCTATAAAGCATGGGCAGGTAGCGTGAATAGTAGGTGGCCGCATCTTCTACAAGAATAATTACGCGAACAAGTCCAAGGCGGGTATCATTGTCAACATTAATTTTATCTTCAATCAGCTTTATCATTGTGAAAAACACGCGGGAATCACCTTTCCACACGAATATTTTATCAATTACCGGAAGTTTTTTTCTTCGTTCTTCAAGCAACAATAAGTTTTCAGTGCTGTTAATGAGGGCATAAACAGGTAAGTACGGAAAAGCCTCTTTTATACGTTCGCCGAGTTCAAAAGGCCTGTTGGTATCCAGGCCAATCATCATAATTACCATGTCATAGTGCTTGGCACGCAAATGCTCCATAGTTTCTTCGGGGTCAGAAACACCGGTAATTCTGGGCACAGAAGTTAAGTTTAACCGTTCGTATTGTCTGAGCACATATTCAGAAAATCGCCCGCCACTTTCAATGCTAAATGCATCATAAAGACTAGCTACAAGCAGTATCTCCTTTATTTTGAAAGGCATAAGGTCGTGGTACAAATCACGGTTGTAATTGTTCCGGTTCATGAACAGCTGTAAAAGTTTTCTCCTTTTGGGTTTTTCTACCGGAATAGTTGCTGTGCTGCTGTATAATTGGTTGGGCCGGCTGAGTTTATTCGCAATTTGACCATCAAGGTAACCTTTAATTAAGCTGGCAAGGTTGTCTATCAGGTCGCGCTCCTCGTTCAAAAACGGACCTTCATCAAGTTCGGGGAATTTTCTCCTGTAAAATATTTCTACGGCACCTACACGTTTATCAATGGTATCAAACGTTTGGCGAAGTACCCATTGCGAACCCCTGAAGTTTACACTGGTAAAAACTTTGCCATCGTATGTAATACGCGCTGTTGTATCTTCCGGGTATTGCATACCACGGGGAATGGCCTGTGTTATTTTTTGCATGGCATCATCAAAATTTTGAGCTTCTTTCAATATCTTATTGGTCTCGTTGATGCATGCAAGCTCCTTGAGCCGCTCCTTGTTTTCTGCTTTTAATTTTTCATATTCCTGTTTGGATAAGTCGCCTTCGTAATTGTTGTTAAAGGAGTTTTTTTCGTCTAATTTGCTCATATTTAAACCTTTTCGTGGGCAGGATATAATTATTGCTTAACAGCAATATACAGCAATTAGCATCATTATCAAAATAAAAAGGATTGATGATTTTCCAATACATCAAATTTGCTTCCAGGCAAGGCTTATTGCTGTTTTTAACAATTTAATGTAATTCAATGTCCAAAAAATTTGATAATAAAATATTTAACTGTAAATTGAGGCTGCTAACTAAAATAATCACTTATGGAAAAAATGCATGAACAAGCACTGAAAGAATTCATGTCTCGCGTAGAAATGAAAAACGCGGGCGAAGAAGAATTTTTGCAAGCGGTACAAGAAGTTGCCGAATCGTTAATTCCTTTTATCGAGGAGAATCCACAGTACAAGGAGGCAAAAATACTGGAACGTATTGCCGAGCCTGAACGAATGATTGTGTTCAGAGTACCCTGGGTCGATGATAAAGGAAAAGTTCAGGTAAACCGCGGGTTTCGTATTGAAATGAACAGTGCCATTGGGCCTTACAAGGGCGGACTGCGCTTCCACCCAACTGTTAATCAAAGTATTCTTAAATTTCTCGCATTCGAGCAGGTTTTCAAGAACTCACTTACTACATTGCCAATGGGCGGTGGTAAAGGTGGTTCAGACTTCGATCCTAAAGGAAAATCAGACAATGAAGTTATGCGATTCTGTCAAAGCTTCATGATGGAACTTTTCCGTCACCTGGGAGCAAATACCGATGTGCCGGCCGGTGATATTGGTGTAGGGGGCCGTGAAATCGGTTTTATGTTTGGAATGTACAAAAAACTAAGGAACGAATTTGTTGGCGTATTTACCGGCAAAGCGCGCGAATGGGGCGGATCGTTAATCAGACCTGAAGCTACAGGTTATGGAGCAACTTATTTTGCCGAAGAAATGCTGAAAACAAAAGGCGAAAATTTCAAAGGTAAAGTAGTAGCTGTATCTGGTTCCGGCAATGTGGCACAATTTGCTACAGAAAAAGTTACAGAAATGGGAGGTAAAGTAGTTACATTATCTGATAGTAGTGGCTATATTTATGATCCAGGTGGAATTGATGATGAGAAATTAAAATTTGTTATGCACCTCAAAAACATTAAACGAGGTCGCATTAAAGAATATGCTAGTAAATATGGTGTTGAATACCACGAAGGCAAACGACCATGGGAAGTAAAATGCGATGTGGCAATGCCATGTGCAACTCAGAATGAAATTAACAGCGATGAAGCTGAAGTTTTGGTTAAAAACGGATGCTACGTTATTTCTGAAGGCGCCAACATGCCCAGTACACCCGATGCGGTAGAAGTATTCCAAAAACATAAAATACTTTACGGGCCGGGTAAAGCCGCAAATGCTGGTGGTGTAGCAGTTTCGGGACTTGAAATGTCGCAAAACAGCATGCGTATTTCATGGACACGAGAAGAAGTCGACAGTCGCCTGCAAACTATTATGCGCGATATTCACGAAACGTGTGTGAAATTCGGCAAACGCGAAGATGGCTCTATCGACTATGTTAAAGGTTCAAATGTAGGAGGGTTTGTAAAAGTTGCCGATGCTATGCTTGATCAGGGCATTATATAATAATAAATTGTGAACCATATATATACCATAAGGCTACCGAATTTTTCGGTAGCCTTTGTTTTATACACGGGTTCGATGTGTCGTTGATAAAATGTAAATAACTATCTTATTTGAAATTTAGCCGGCAGAAAAACTATGCATAAATTCGCATAAAACTGCTGAATATGAAGTTTATTGCCGATTTTCACATACACTCACACTATTCAAGAGCTACAAGCAAATTGCTTACACCCGAACACCTTGATTACTTTGGCCGCATCAAGGGAGTACAGGTAATTGGGACAGGAGATTTTACCCATCCCGGCTGGTTTGGCGAACTGCAAGAAAAAATGGAACCTGCTGAACAGGGATTATTCAGGCTGAAAAAGGAATATAGTATCTGCCCCGATGTGTATCAGTCTGTTGAGCAGCGGTTTATTTTGAGCGCTGAAATAAGTAACATTTATAAGAAGAACGGTAAAACCCGAAAAGTACACAACGTTATTGTTGCACCTGATTTTGAAACCGTTGGTCGCATTAACCAAAAACTGGAAGGTCTGGGTGCCAATCTTACCAGCGACGGGCGACCAATCATGGGCCTTGATTCGCACGATTTGCTCGAAATTGCCCTTGAAGCCAATGAAAATATATTTTTCATTCCCGCGCACATCTGGACACCCTGGTTTTCAGCGCTGGGAGCAAAATCAGGCTTCGATAGTATTTACGAATGTTACGAAGACCTCACCAAACATATTTATGCTGTTGAAACAGGTCTCTCTACCGATCCGGCCATGAACTGGATGGTATCGTCACTTGATCAATTTACACTGCTTTCAAATTCAGATGCCCATTCACCCGACAAAATAGGACGCAATGCCAATTGGTTCAATACTAATTTGAGCTACAATGCTATTTTTGAAGCTGTTAAAAACCAAAAAACAGATGATTTTATAGGTACAATTGATATGTACCCGCAAGCCGGAAAATACCATTACGACGGCCACCGTAAATGCAACGTCTGTCTCGATCCGGTTCAGGCCATCGAAAAGGGAGGCAAATGTCCTGTTTGTGGTAAAAACCTCACCGAAGGCGTTATGAATCGGGTTTCGCAATTATCTGACAGGAAAAGTTTAACTGACCGGAAATTCAGAAAAGAATATTTTTCCATTGTCCCGCTTCGCGAAATTCTAGCAGAGATCGAAGGTGTAGGGCCGGCTTCCAAAAAAGTTGGCAGCAAGTACGAACAAATTATTGATCACTTGGGCAGTGAAATGAGTATTCTGCTCGAAATGCCGGTTGAAAAAATTAAACAGGAAGGATATAACGTGCTCTCAGAAGCTATTAAACGGATGAGAAACAGGCAGGTTTATATTCAGGAAGGTTACGATGGGGAATATGGTAAAATAACTGTTTTTAAACCCGGTGAATCTTCTGAATTGCGGGCAGGAGAATCTCTTTTCAATGATTCTTTGCAGGCAACAAAAGCTCCTGAATCCAGACCACTGCTAAACTTCGACCTGCCCATGTTGCAAAATTACCACAAATCAATGCAACTTACCGGTCAGCAAATAGAAACAGTAACTGAAAAAGAAAAGTTTTTAGTTGACAAAAAATTTAAAACAGGATCGCTCGGGAACCTGAATATACAGCAAGAACAAGCAGTAACACATGCAAAAGGTCCTGCGATTGTACTTGCCGGACCAGGAACGGGAAAAACAAAAACTCTTACTTCTCATATCTTTTATTTGATCAACCAGAAGCAGGTTGATGCGGCCGACATTGCAGCCATAACTTTTACAAATAAAGCTGCCAAAGAATTACAAACCCGGGTTTCCCAATTGTTGAATATTCCGCTGAATAAGCTGGGTACATTTATAGGCACATTTCATTCGCTTGGCCACCATATTATTTCAAAACATATTAACGAAACAAATCGTAAAACCGGATTTAATCTGATTGATCAAAATGAATCTATTGAAATACTGAAACAAGAATTTGAATTAAAAATTACTCAAGCCAAAAAAATACAGAAAAAAATATCTGAACACAAGCAATTAATTATCGGTCAAATAGATGCTGATACACAGCAAATTTTCTGTAAATACGAACAATTTTTAATTGATCATAATTTATTTGATCTTGATGATCTGTTGTATGTGCCCGTACAACTCATTAAGCAAAGTGCAGAGGTAAAAAAACATTGGCAAAATAAATATGCACATTTATTGGTTGATGAATATCAGGATACCAATCCTGTTCAATATGAATTGCTCAGATTGCTTATTCCCGGTAAAAATGATAATATTTATGCAGTCGGCGATCCAAATCAGGCAATTTATGGTTTTCGTGGAGCATCAGTGAAATACATCAGGCGTTTCCTGGCTGATTTTCCAGAAGCAAATCTTTACCGGTTGAAGCAATCTTACCGATGTAGCAACAATATCCTGGGGTCTTCTGCCGGAGTTTTAACCACGGAAAATTCAATGATTAGTGGATTGAAAGATGGTATAAAGGTAAAAATCAATAAATATGCAACCGGAGCAGCCGAGGCGGAGGGTATTGCCCGAATTATCGAAAGTATTACTGGAGGTGTAGGGTTCTTTTCGGTTGATAGTGATGTAGTTAATCCTCAAGAAACAGAAACTGAATTGTCCTTAGCAGATATTGCCATTCTACTTCGCACACGTCGCCAGACTGATGACTTTCGGGAAGCACTTGGCAACCATCAAATTCCATTTCAGGAAACCAATGAACTCCCTTTCTGGAAACAGAAACCCTGGTCACTGATAATTGACTTGCTTGAAATTACGGTAAACCCGGCCAAAAGTTTATTGTGGAAAAATTTGGAGGCTTACGCAGAAATTATTAAGGAAGCTCCGCAATCGTCCAATAGTGCAGAGTTGATTACTTTTTTCTGCAAACGACTGGCTGAAAAGTACACATTTCCTGAAATTCAAATGCAGAGATTAATAGAAATATCAGAAAATATTGATATACATAACTTTTTATATAAGCTAAAAACCGGGTGGGGCAACGATGCGCTGGATCAAAATTTAGAAGCCGTTCAGCTACTTACCATGCATGCATCCAAAGGCTTGGAGTTTGATACGGTGTTCATTCCAGGTTTGGAAGAAGGATTGCTTCCAAACAATTTATTTAATCCCGAAACGGATATTGAAGAGGAACAGCGATTGATGTATGTAGCCATGACACGTGCAAAAAACAGCTTGATTCTTTCGCATGCGCAAAGCCGTTATTTATTCAACCGGCAACAAAAACTCAAACCATCTCAATTTTTAAAACGTATAGATAAGGAATTCGCAGAATTGAAACAAATCAAACAAAAAAGGGCCGGTCAACCTGGCAATCAACAATTGAGACTTTTCTGAATGTCTTTAATGGCCTAAAAAAAATGCTAAAAGTGAACTAGAAGATCCGGGCTTAGTTGAAATGCAGAAATCGGATATATGGACAGACACTCTATTTAATGGAGTCGGTTGGTTCCAATTTGAGTTTCATAATACCATCGATCGAAATATCGTAAGTCACGGTGATTTTATCGATAACAGACACATTTTCTTTTACTTCAAGGGAAGTAAGTCCCTTTAAATTCATTTCGTATGTGGGTTCAATCCCTGTGTCGCGTTTGGCATTTAATCTAATATGCATCAATTCTTCAAAAGGAATATCGTACGAAACATCGAGATAATTGTCTACTTTAAGTTCTTTAACAATTTCAAGACTCATCAGGTCTTCAATAGATATTTCGTAGGTCGGTGATAAGCTTACCGAAGAATCCGGAATTATGTTAATTGATTGGAGTTCTTCCAATGTGAGATCATATACTTGCTCGTTTTTCTGACTGATGCCTTTATTTGCTGAGAAGAAAACGATAAGTAATAATACTACAAGTGCTTTAACTGGATATAGCGGTTTATGCATGCAAAATGCTTTAATCTGGTGAATGTGTCAGAAAAAATACTATGTGAGTAAAACGCTTCCTGAACGGAATAGTTTATTTCTTAATACCCAAATTAATCAGGTTAGAACTGATTTTAAGCCCTTTGCTTTGAGCAGAACTGGTTTTTATTTCAAATTTTGGTTTATTTCCTACAATAATAAAATTGATATCGGAGCCTTTATCAATGCCGCCGGGTGAATCGGATATCAGCAAAGTCGGATTGTTGCCAATGGCTGATTTTGCTTCACTAACCTGCCCGGATTTGCTTCTTGGGATATAAAGAATGTGCGGGTTACTCAGCGCTCCCAGATTGCTGATGTTTTTTACTTTAATAGTTTGAGAACCGGCTTTTTTCACTTTGGCAAGGTTCATTAACTCAGCATAAATCGGATCGTTGCCCAATACAGTAATATTGAACGTGCCGGATTTGTAAGCAGATGGCCATTCTATCAGCTTAATAAAATTATAAATAAATATAGACTGCAGTTTTGCAGTGTTTTGAGCCTGGTTGATTGAAACGGAAAGAAACAGGATGGTTAATACAATTAAAATCTTTTTCATTGCGCTGGATTTAGGGTTCACAATTAGCCAAAGTTAATAAAAACAATTTATTAACAGAATAAAAGCTTAAAAATTTGTATAAACTTTTATTAGCTATAATACTTAGTATACTCGAAATGCACTATTTGGTTTCAATTTATAGTTATTTTTTAGGGCACAGGAAAAAAAAGTTAATACTTAGCAAGCAACTAAGTATTATTATAAAATTTCATGGTAATGAAATACAATTTGTATGCCGAAAATATATAAGTTCTGTTGAAAAAGTCGGACTACGAAGTACTGTTCTCATTTTCAGTTAATTTTGTGGTTTTCAACAGAGTTGCAAAAAAAAATGAGGGCTCAGAAAAAATCCGGCCCTCATTTTATTTTTAAATAATCTTGCTATGCTTTTTGTACTTCTTCCAGTTTTTCCTGGCCTTTTTTAATAGCCTCAATGTTTAGTGGAATGAGTTTGTGATAACGCTCTGGTAGGGACTTTTCGAGTCCTTTTTCTACGTTTTCCTGTTTCACAATTGGTTTTATTTTCAAGAAAGCCCCCAAAATAATCATATTGAACGTTTTAGGATTGCCCATTTTTGCTGCTTCTTCTGCACCTTCAATTTTGTATATGTTGATATCTTTTCGTGAAGGTGGATTTACAATTCCGTTAGGATCGTATAGCAGCACACCTCCTGGTTTTACAGTTTCCTCAAATTTATCAAGCGATTGCTGATTAAGAATTATGGCTGTATCGAAAGTATTCAGGATAGGCGAGCTGATTTTATTGTCAGAAAGAATGACAGTAACATTGGCAGTCCCTCCGCGCATTTCAGGTCCGTATGATGGCATCCAGCTTACTTCCTGGTCTTGCATAATTCCTGAATATGCAAGAATTTTACCCATTGAAAGTACTCCTTGTCCACCAAATCCGGCTATAATGATTTCTTCTTTCATTTTTTTATAGTTTTAGTGATTCTGGACTATTCGTCTTTAAGTGTTCCTAGTTCATAAAATGGGAACATGTTTTCTTTCATCCATTCATTGGATTTCTCAGGCGTAAGTTTCCAGCCTGAACTACATGTAGAAACCACTTCGATGAACGAGGTACCTTTCTTTTCTCCTGCGTTTTCAAACGCTTTTTTTAGTGCTTTTTTCAGTTTCCTTACAGCTCCGGCTGTTTCTGCCGAGTGACGTGCAACAAAGCATGTTCCGGGCAATTGTGCTACAATTTCGGTCATTTTGAGCGGATTACCGGCCAATTTTACATCACGACCATAAGGCGAGGTTGATGTTGGCATTCCGGGCAATGTAGTTGGAGCCATTTGTCCACCTGTCATTCCGTAAATTCCGTTATTGATAAACACTACAACGATATTTTCGCCGCGGTTGCAGGCATGCAGAATTTCTGCCGAACCAATTGAGGCAAGATCGCCATCGCCCTGGTAAGTGAATACATATTTTTCCGGCATCAGGCGGGCTACTGCAGTTGCTAAAGCCGGTGCACGGCCATGGGCAGCTTCCTGCCAGTCAATGTCCAAATAGTTGTAAGCAAGTACAGAGCAACCTACCGGGGAAATCCCGATTGTATCTTTTTGAATGTCTTTTTCTTCAATGACTTCTGCAATTGCTTTATGAACAACTCCGTGGGTACATCCCGGACAATAGTGCATAACATTGTCGGTAAGTACTTTTGACTTTTTATAGGCAAGGTTTTCTTCCTTGATAATATCTTTTACTTCCATAATTGCTTAGCCTTTAATAATTTTTTCTTCTAATGCATTAACAATTTCATCGGGGCTTGGAATAATTCCACCGAAACGTCCGAAATGTTCAACCGGGACTTTGCCGTTAACTGCAAGTTGAATATCTTCAACCATTTGTCCTGCGCTCATTTCTACGCTAAGCATACCTTTTACCTGGTTGGCCAGATCGGAGATTTGCTTTTTAGGAAATGGATAAAGTGTAATGGGGCGTAGCAGGCCAACTTTTATACCTTTTTCGCGTGCTATTTCCATTGCTTTCATGCAAATTCGTGAGCTTGAACCATAAGCAATAAAAAGATATTCAGCATCATCTATATTAGTTGTTTCAAAACGCACTTCGTTTGCTTCCATTTCGCGGTACTTAGACTGAAGCTTGAGGTTAAATTTTTCCTGAAGCTCCGATTGCAGTTCTAAAGATGTTACAATATTTCGCTCTCTGTCGTCTGTTTTACCGGTTGTAGCCCAGTCGCCAAATTTCTCCTGAATTTCTTCATCGGTAAAGCGTGGTTTAAAATCTTTGAGTTCAACTTTTTCCATCATTTGTCCGATCATTCCGTCGGTCAAAATCATGGCCGGGTTGCGGTATTTAATGGCAAGTTCGAAAGAATCTTCAACAAAGTCGGCCATTTCCTGTACCGAATTGGGTGCCAAAACAATAAGATGATAATCTCCATGTCCGCCACCTTTTGTAGCCTGGAAATAATCAGATTGAGCCGGTTGAATTGTACCAAGGCCGGGGCCTCCGCGTACAACGTTTACAACAAGTGCAGGCAGTTCTGCTCCGGCAATATATGAAATTGCCTCCATTTTGAGGCTGACGCCCGGGCTTGAAGATGATGTCATTACTTTTTTTCCACAAGCTGCTCCGCCATAAAGCATGTTGGCAGCTGCAAGTTCACTTTCGGCCTGTAAAACAACCATGCCTGTTTCTTCCCATGGTTTGCGGGCCATAAGTGTTTCAATAACTTCCGATTGAGGTGTAATGGGGTAGCCAAAGTAACCATCTACGCCGTAGCGTATGGCTGCTTCTGCAATAGCCTCGTTACCCTTCATTAATCTTAGTTCTCCCATTATTTTATGAGTTTTTTAAGTTTAGTGATAGATGATTGTAAATACACGGATTAAGCTTGCTGTAGTTTTACTTTGTAAACGGTAATTACACTGTCCGGACAAACCAAACCACAATTTGAGCATCCAATGCAAGCTTCGGGGTTTTCCATATATGCATAGTTATAGCCTTTGGCATTCACATTTGGCGACAATGCCAGTGTGTTTGTAGGGCACTCTATTACACAAAGGTTACACCCCTTGCATTTTTCTGTATCTACAACAATTGCTCCTCTAACTTTAGCCATAGTAGTAGTATTTAAATGAATTTTATATTAAGCAAATGTACTGAATATTAACGAATTTTTCACATTTAAGCAATTCTAAATAGGTTGGCATTGCTTATTTAATTTATTTTCAAATAGTTAATTCGGATAGTCTTCATGAAAGCGTTTCAGACGATATTCCAGATCATCGAATTGCGAACGCTGTATTTGCGAAACGCACGCTCGTAGCCCGTCTACGCGCTCACTGCCGGCTCCGCGTAACGATATCGCACTTATGCCATAATAAAGCAGCTTTTCTATAAGTTCTCCACCATCCATGCCCGGATAGGCTATTGTAAAATAAAAACCATCGGCGAGGTCAGCGTCCAGGTCTTTATCGTATACTATTTCGAAACCGTATTTGGTGAAAAGCTTTTTCATTATTTTAGCTCTTTCACCGTATTCTTTCACAGGTTCTACAAAATCGAATTTTCCGTCGCTGGCTGCTTTGAACATGGCTGCCAGTGCATGTTGCCCCGAATGCGATGCACCTGAACTTAGGGAATAAAGCAGGCGATAAACAATGGCATAACCCAATCTGTCGGCTCCAAAACGCTCTTGTAAATCAGGATATGAGCGGTGATAAAGTTTATCGGAAATTACCATTACAGCCATGCGTTGGCCTGCATAACTGAAAACTTTTGAGCTGCTAATCAGCATAATCCAGTTATCGGTATAATTGGCTACAGAAGGCTGATAAGGCGGTTCTCCGGGTGTGGATAAGTCCTGACGAAAATCCATTCCAAAATACGCAAGGTCTTCTACAACTATGGCATCGTATTGAGTGGCCAGTTCGCCAATAATTTTCAATTCTTCATCGCTCAGGCAAATCCAGCTTGGGTTGTTCGGATTTGAGAAAATAATGCTGTTGATGTTTCCTTTTTTCAGGAATGATTCGAGCTTTTCGCGTAACTTTTCTCCGCGGTAATTATACGCGTCAAACGAATCAAATTTGGCTCCAATTACTTTAAACTGTTGCTTTTGAATAGGGAAACCCGGATCAATGAACAATGCAGTATCTTTCTTTTTGTCCAGATTGCTCAGTGCCTGAAAAGAAGCATAACCTCCCTGCATAGAGCCTGTTGTGGCAATACAACCTTCAGGTTTTACATCAACATTCATGAATTTTTTCACAAACCGGGATGCTTCCTTTTTTAATTCGGGAATTCCTTCTATACTCGGGTATTTGCTTGGTACGCCGGCTTTCAGGGCTGCAATTTCGGCTTCTATGCCAATTTTTTCAGGCGGTAAGCCCGGAACGCCCATTTCCATACGGATGTATTTATCGTTTGTTTGGGCTTCAATCAAATCTACCACCTTAACGATCTCACGAATAGTAGCTTTGCTGAGGTCCGGAATGTTTAGTGCTTCAATTTCGGACTTTACTACATCAAATTTAATTGGTGTGTTCGCATTCATATCTTTATTATTTTATTTCGATTACTAAATATTGCGAGTTTGACCAGAATTTTACGGGATTTGTTATTTCAAGGCTGTCTACAGGCTTCTCACCATATACTTTGTAGCTGTCTGTTGGGTGAGAGGTGACGATCCTGATTTTTCTGGTATTTAGTGAAATGGTTTTTAGTTCGAATTTATTGACTTTCGTAAAATAATCTTTGTTCAGATTATCTTTCAGTTTTCGTGTTTTTCCTATGCCCAGCAAGCCGCCCTCTTTGGTTATAACATTATTTTGCTTAAGCTCCTTACTTGTTCCGTATGCATAATAAACGGTGTTCATTTCCTGTTGTTGATGCGAAATAATGGCTTGTTGCTGTTGGCGCAGGCTTTGAAGCGTATCTACAAGGCCTTCCAGATTTGTAATTTTCCCCTGCATTTTTTCCAGGTTGTTTCGCAAATTTTCAATTTCCATTATCTTATCTTCCATCTGCTCGTTCATGCGGTCTATCATTTTTTTCAGACTTTTGTTTTGTTGACCGCTATTGGCCATAGATCGCTGTAGCTTTGAAAGTTTGCGCCTGTTCTGTATTAATTTATTGTAGATGGTCGTGATATCCTGTGCGATTTTTTCTTTTGCCGCAGGTTGGTTTTCAATGTCGTTCATGGCCACCGTGCTGATTATTTTTTCTTGTCGCTTAATTGTATCCAGGTTAGCCTCTATAAAGTTGATGGTTTCACTCAGGTTGTAGAGATTTTGTTCTTTTTGAGCACGTTCTCGCTTAAGCTGACGGTTTTCTTCTTTAAGCTCATCAATTTTTTTGTCTTGTTCGGCGCTCTGACAGCCTGTAAAGAAGGGCAAAATTGTTACCACTAATAGATATAATATTGTTGTTGTACTTTTTTTCATCCTAATTGATTAATATGTTGATTAATTTCTTCCAGTTCATGTTCAATTTGATTTTTGCCCGGCATTGACCTGAGCAAATAACTAAAATAACCTTGCGATTTTAGGAGCTTGTAGGTCACAAGAAAATTGATGTCAAAAACCCAGCTTAATTGAATAAGCCTAAAATCTACTACTGTACGCATGTCTTGCAGATTGGCCAGCTTATGATGTTTTACCGCATCAAGAATGGGAGCGGAGTAGGCGATTTCTTCTGATTGATTGAGAAATAACGTTTTTTTGTCAATTTCCGGATTTTTTAACTGCTCTACCATTACTCGGTAAATATCTACTTTGTCGGCATCGCGAATGATTTTGGCGAAAATTGTTTCTTTTTCTGTTAGCTTTTCCAGCGGGATGTCTTTTTTATTATGATATCTGATCGATTTAATAATTATTTCACGGGTAGACCGATCAATACGTTCAAAAATATGGTTTTCCTCCAATATGTGAACTGAATGCTCAGCGTGATCCAGTGAGATATTGTCGTTGAATGTGTTAAATTTTGCAAATTGATCGAACCTTCCACAATCGTGCAATATCCCAATAATTTCAGCAATGTCGGCTTCTTGCGGAGTTAAACCAATTTCAAGTGCAATGTTTCTTGCGTTTTCGCTAACTTTTATGGAATGGATATATTTGAGGTAATAAGGGGAATGATCGTCATGTTGAAAATATGACGAAGTGTATTCATGAAACCAATTGATGATATTATTTTTCAACAACAGTTAATTTTTTTGAATGATTGTAAAAATATAAAAAATTGAGTAAAAAACCATGGCTGTTGTATATGCCTTGGAACATCCATTTAATAATTATTGTATTTTTAGATAATTTTTCCACAATAATTTTTAAAAAGCAATAAATTTTTCTGTCTAACTTAATAATTTAAAAAAAGATTGGTGAAATAAACTTCAATAAAAAACGGTTCGTTGTCTAAGTTTTTAGCACGAACCGTTCTTTTAGTCGACAAGGTATTTATAATAAGTTACTTGCAAGCTCTGCAAGCTGGCTTCTTTCTCCTTTCACCAAATGAATATGTCCAAACAATTCCTGCGACCTCATTCGATCTGTCAGGTACGATAATCCATTGGATTGCATATCGAGATAAGGCGAATCTATTTGTTGGATGTCGCCTGTAAAGACAATCTTGGTGTTTTCGCCGGCCCTTGTGATTATGGTTTTAACTTCGTGGGGCGTTAAATTTTGAGCTTCATCGACTATAAAATATACGTTTGACAAGCTTCTTCCGCGAATATATGCAAGGGGTGTAATTTTGAGCTTTTCATCTTTGAGCATTTCTTCAATGCGCATGTATGGCTTGCTGTTACTTTTAAAATGTTGCTTAATCACACCTAAGTTATCGTATAACGGTTGCATGTACGGCCCGATTTTTTCGTTCACGTCGCCGGGCAGGTAACCCAAATCGCGATTCGAAAGCGGTACAATAGGACGCGCCAGTAATATCTGGTTAAAACTGTTTTCTTGCGAAAGGGCTGCAGCAAGTGCAAGGAGTGTTTTACCGGTGCCTGCTTTTCCGGTAATAGATACCAATGGTAAATTGGGATTTGTCAAAGCATCTAATGAAAATGCTTGCTCAGCATTACGTGGTTCAATTCCAAAAGTCTTTTGTTTTTCGACTCTGCGAATGACTTTTTGACCGGGATCAAAAAATCCAATGGCTGAACTTTGGTTGCCTTGCAGAATAAGAAATTGATTGGGAATAGGTTCAAAATCGAAATTAAATTCATCAACAGGAATTTCCGGTGTTCCGTTATAAAGTTTACTGATGAGCTCATCGCTAATGTTTGTGATTGTTTTAACCTCTTCAAAGATATTTTCAATTTTTTCAACCTTATCAGTTTCATAATCTTCTGTGGGCAAACCCATTGCTTTTGCTTTCAGCCTGAGGTTTACATCTTTGGACACAAAAATGACCGGTCTTTTTTTTGCAGCCTTAATTTGTAAAGCGATGAATAAAATTCGATGATCAGGCGTGTCAGCCGGAAATGAATCTCTGAAATCTTGTGTATAAGGCTTACCGGTTTCAATAAAAAGCTTGCCTTTTCCGGGGCCAAGGCTCACACCAGTTTTAAAAACCCGGTCATCAGAGAGCTTTCCTAAAGTCCGTGCTACTTCACGGGCATTAAAATTGATTTGATCGTGCCCTTTTTTAAAGCGGTCGAGCTCTTCTAAAACAGTTATGGGCAATACAATATCGTGTTCTTCGAAATGATTAAGGCATTGAAAGTCATGAAGTAAAACATTTGTATCT
>CAYPSX010000012.1:0-40645 GCA_964413185.1 uncultured Bacteroidales bacterium | reverse complement strand
CGTGATACATTGAGCTTGCCGAAATGCAGATATCGGACATTATGGACAAACACTACTTAGAGCCTGTCCATAAACTAAAGATTCTGAACTATAAAGTTCGATAACGAGGCTTGCTTTGAATGAGAATCAGGAGTTTACTATAGTAAATGACTGATGCGAATGAAAAGCATAACGAAGTTAGCGGACTTTATAGACAGAATCTACTTAATTACAATTTCATCTACAAATATAAAAGCCTCTCCTCCGTGTCCCATGTGCCAATCGGGAATTGTTCCGTAATTTTTGGCTGTAACTTTCACAAAGCGGACATATTCATTCAGGTTGATGAGCTCAAAATCTTTCAGCACCGGCTCGTATTGATCTTCAGGCACATCGTTTTGAACTGTTCCGACTTTTCGGAAGTTTTTACCGTCTTGCGAAACATAAAAAGTGACCTCAGTGGGCATCCAAATCCACGAGCGAATATCCTGCAGGCATCCCAATGCAAGTTTGTGAATCATTTGCGGATCATACAGGTCAACAATCGCCTCAAAATCCTGATCCTGATAGCCCTGCCAAAAACCTGTACGAAAATCATCGGGGCCGCGCAGCAGATCGATCAAGCCCTCATGGCCGCCGGCGCTGTATTGCGGATTGTACGTGCTTTTGATTTCAATACTCCGGTTTTCGGGCATTTTATAGAATGATGCTTTTGTTACATGACTGCGATTTCCGTTGGGGTGAACCGCAATGGCGCGAATATGCGTTGTTTTTTTGATTGCAAACGGCTCTTCGTACTGGTTGCTTGTACGATCGGGTTTTTCGCCATTGAGCGTGTAAAAAATCTTCACATTTTCATTGGCACTGTGCATAGAAATTTCCCGCTCTTTCTTAAACGACCGATATCCTCCTTTAATAATAGGTTTCGCGACAAATTGATCTCCTTTAATGTGCGATGGAGGCCTGTTTTCCTGCTTTTTTCCAAATAATTTGTTTGGCGATGACTGCATGTGGAAAACCAGCTCCCCGCCCTTTATAATCGTAGCATAATCAATGTAACTTTTTGTGTAAGGTTTACCATTGAGCGTAACTTTTTCTATGTAGATATTTTCTTCATTATTGTCGATTGATTTTATGTTGAAAGTTTTCCCGTTTTCAAGGTTGAGGGAAACTTCATCGAACAATGGCGACCCGAAAACGAACATGCCATCGGCCGGATTTACCGGGTAAAACCCCATGGCGCTAAGCACGTACCAGGCCGACATTTGTCCGCAATCTTCGTTTCCGGACAAGCCATCGGGTGCATTGGCGTAGAATTGCCTCATGATTTGCCGTACTTTTTTCTGCGTTTTCCAGGGTTTGCCCGCATAGTTGTACAAATAGGCTGTGTGATGCGAAGGTTCATTCCCGTGGGCGTATTGGCCAATAAGGCCGGTAATATCGACTTGCTGACGACCGGTAGTCTTGTTTTCAACAGTAAACAAACTGTCGAGTTTTGCAGAAAAAGCCTCATCTCCGCCCATCAAGCGAATCATGCCCTGCACATCTTGCGGAACGTAAAAAGTATATTGCCAGGCATTGGCTTCGGTATGGTGAAAATTCACTTCGCGCGGATCGAAAGGTGTGAGCCAGCCGCCATTTTCGCGTGCGCGGAAAAAGTTTGTTGAGGGATCGAATAAATTTTTGTAGAACTGTGCACGTTCAATGTATTGGTTGAAAACCTTTTCGTTTCCAACGCTTTGTGCAGCTTGTGCAATGCACCAGTCATCGTAAGCATATTCCAGTGTTTTTGACACCGATTCGTGTTCACGGTCGAGGGGAATGCAGCCCATTTCGCGGTAGGCTTCGAGTCCGAAATGATCGAGTTCGGCGCTATGCTGCATAGCTTCAAGTGCCAGCGAATGGTCAAAATTGCCAATATCTTTTTGCATGGCATCGGCAATAACCGGAACGGAATGGTAGCCAATCATGCAATCGGTTTCGTTGCCTGCCAGTTCCCACACAGGTAGTCGTCCGCCCTGCTCATAAATACGCAGAAAAGAGTGCACAAAATCGTTGGTGCGCTTGCGGTCGATCAGTGTATACAGCGGATGCGTTGCGCGATACGTGTCCCAAAGCGAAAAAACCGTGTATTGCGGGTTTTCGGGTGCCCGGTGAATAGCGCTGTCGTGGCCGCGGTAACGACCGTCTACATCGGTAAAAATATTGGGAACAATCATGTTATGATATAAGGCCGTGTAAAAACTCACCTGCTCATCGTGAGTGCCACCTTTCACCTCAATTTTTTCTAATTCTTTACCCCATGCTTTTTGGGTTGATGATAGCGCTTTTTCAAAGTCCCAATGCGGAATTTCCGCTTCCAGATTTCTTCGTGCGCCGGCCACATCAACGGCTGATAATCCAACTTTTACGGAAAGCTCATCAGCATTATCAAAATAAAAAACCGCTTTTAGATTGTTGCTGCTGTATTGCTTATTTAACTGTATTGTACCGATTTTTTGGACTAACGATTGCGCATTGAACGGCTGGCTAAAACGAATAACAAAATAAACATACTGGTCGCGGGCCCATGCTGTACTACGTCGCAATCCTACAATTTCCGTATCAGAATTTGCTTTGACCCAGGTTTCAATAACTTTGTCGCGGTGCTTCAAATCGAGCAAAACGTGCGCCTTTTCGGGCGATTTGAATGAATAATGGTGAAAACCGGCGTGAGCTGTTGCTGTCAGTTCAACATCAACATGATAATCGTCGAGAAAAACACTGTAAAAACCCGGTTCGGCTTTTTCATTTTCATGCGAAAAACGGGAAAAATAGCCGGTTGTATCGGGGTAGCCATTTTCCCAAACCACGTCGCCTGTGCGGGGCATGAGTAAAATATCACCGTAATCGCTGACGCCGGTGCCACTCAGATGTGTATGACTGAAACCGTAAATGCGGTTGTCGGAATAATGATAGCCGGAACAGCCGTCCCAGCCCGTTAATCGCGTATCGGGACTCAGTTGCACAAATCCGAAAGGATAAACTGCTCCGGGATAGGTGTGTCCATGGCCGCCAGTGCCAATAAACGGATTTACTTTACCGACTTCATCGGTGTTTTCGCTACACGATGTAATGATTGAAATTACAACCAATAGTAAAAAAGAGAATTTTATATTCATTTAGTTTTCATTTAAATCATAATTTGTACTTCTGCCTCCGGATTTCTCTTGTTTCAAAATACCTTTTTCAATTAAATCTTTGATATCGCGTAAAGCTGTATCAGTTGAACATTTTGCTATTTTCGCCCATTTAGATGTTTTCAATTTTCCGTTGAACCCATCCAAAAGCTTATTTAACATCAATCGTTGCCTACTATTTAAAAGTGTTTCTTTATGCTTGTCCCAAAATTCTGCTTTGTGTAGAATTCGTTTTAAATTTTCTTCGGTTGAACTTAATGCCCGGAACAAACAGTTTAAAAACCAATTTAACCATGGGGTAATATCACCCTCGCTATACTGAACTTTTTGCAAAATTTCATAATAGCGTTTCTTTTCTGTCAATATTTGATTTGAAAAACTATAAAATCTTTCCGAAGTATTTTCTGCACGTGCAAGTAGCATATCTGAAATGGCCCTGGCGATGCGTCCATTGCCATCATCAAAAGGGTGGATAATAATAAACCAGAAATGGGCAATCGCTGCTTTCATTACGCCATCAAGTTTAGTTTCTGTGTTTATCCAATTGAACAAAATATCCATCTCCTGCTTAACGACCGTGTGCGAGGGAGCCTGGTAATGAACTTTCTCTTTACCCATTGGCCCGGAGACTATTTGCATTTCACCAGTGCGATAACAACCCGTTTCTATCCTGTGAATACCACTCCATCCCGTTGGAAAGAGCGCGGCATGCCATCCAAATATACGCTCATGGCTGAGCGGTTCATTATATCTTTGCGTAGCATCCATCATCATTTCTACAACGCCCTCGACATTTCGATCGACATGCACCATGCCCGCATAATCCAGTCCTAATCTTCTTGCTATTGAGGATCGAACCTGCTCATAATTCAAAAACTCACCTTCAATTTCTGATGATTTAATAACATCCAGTGATAATGTTGAGAGCCTCGATTCCTCTTTTATTGAAAATCCGAGAGAACTCATTAGTCCGAAAATTTTACCTTGTAAATGACGAACTTTGCCCAAAATCACTTGTATTTCTTTTTCATCCCATGTGAATTTGGGCCATTGGTCATATTGATAAATGTATGGCATCATTTAAAATTGTTATGTGCGGTAAATATACGAAATATTCGCCGCTTTTTTAAGGAGAATAGATACATTTTCTATCGCAAACCCATTTTAAACGTTATTTTCATAAAAAACAACGGTCTTTTTAGAATCATTCCTAAAAAAGAAAACATTAAATGTTAGCTCCTAATAATCTGATAGTTAAAATAAACCATAGCGGTAAAATATATAAACAATTTACAATTCGGCACCAAATTTGATAATTAGACATGAACATTTGTGTATATATTCATGTTTGTATTATGCACCCATAAAACCCTAAATGAACCCAAATATGATAGAAAAAAAGATAAGCGCGCTCATAATGGATGCGCAAGAAAAATCCCGGATAAAATCGATCAACAAAATTTCTTATAAAGATATTAGGAAGCAAATAAGCGAAACCACAGATTCCGCGGAAAAAAGAGCCATACGGCTAAAATATTTCGAAAAGCGGCTTTACGAAAAAGAGCATTTATTTGAACAAATGGAGCGCCATGCGGAAATGGGTTTCTGGGAATTCAATTTGCACACAGGCGAAACATATTGGACAGACGGACTTTACCGGCTGCTCGACATGCAACCGCACGAGATTTCGCCTGAGGCAACAACTTTGCTTAATTATTCTGTGCCTGACAATAGAAACAAGGCGCATGATGCATTTCTCCGGCTGCTCGATACCGGTGAGCCCCACACCATAGAAACCCGACTTGTGCTGCCATCGGGTAAAACGTTGTATGTGAGCCTGTCAAACGAAATAATAAAAGACGAACTGGGCGCACCTGTAAAAATTTCGGGCTCGGTAATGAACATTACAAAACGAAAACAGGCGCAGCATGAAGATAAAAAATCCAAATCGCTGTATAAAGACCTCATCGACAATCTCCCAATTGGCGTGGCACAGGTTGACGATAAAGCCATTTTCCGGGTAATTAATAAAAAAATGGCAGAAAGCCTGGGTGCGCATCCGAAAGAAATTACGGGCAGGCACATGAGTGAGTTTATGCCCAAAGAAATTTTCGAAAACCGCTTTAATACAGGCATTAAAGCCCTTGAGAAAATGGAACCGGTAGCCTTTGAAGACAGCCGCGACGGTAAAATTTTCAGCAATTTAGTAATTCCTAAAGTATATGACAATCAGGTTTTTGCGCAAATAATTTCCGCCGATATTACAAAAGAACGCTTTAAAACAAAAGCACTGGCTGAAAGTGAATCGCGTTTTCGCCAATTTGTTGAAGATGCCAACGATATTATTTACTCCATTGATTTGAACGGCAATTTCACGTACATATCGCCCAACATAAAAGAATTGCTCGGATATACACAGAAAGAACTGCTGCACGCCTCATCGACTTCAATAATTCACCCCGATGAACGCCGGAAAGTGGAAAAGACAATCGAACAAATCGCTGTAGATAAACAAAAAACGAGTGACTTACAATACCGTGTAAAAAACAAAAACGGCGTTTACCTGTGGCACACATCTAATTCATCGCCCGTATTTGATTCAGCAGGCAACATCATAGGAATCAACGGAATATCGAGAAATATTCACGAGCTGAAAACCACAGAGGAAGAACTCATCAACTCGAAAAAAACACTAAAAAACTATATTGATGAAGCCCCATACGGAATTTTTGTAATTGAAGAAGATGGCACTTGTGCTTATAGCAACAAAGAAGCAGCGAGAATAGCTAAAAGAGAAGATATTGATATCACAAGTAAGAACTTTTTCGATTTTATTTTGCCCAAAGATCGCATGATTGCGCTAGATAACTTCGAGAAATTCAAGAAGAACCAAAAAGAAGCTTTTATAACCCGTTTCGGAACCCAGGAATTAACGTCCTTAACTGTAACAGTAAAGCCCATAAAAATAAACGATGACAGTTATGTAATTTACACGAACGACATCACCATACAAAAAAAGAAATCGGAAAAAATAAAAGCCCAAAACATAGAATTACAAGAACTTAATTCTACCAAAGACAAGTTTTTCTCCATTATAGCACACGATATAAAAAATCCGTTTACCAATTTGCTGGGATTTGCCCAATTGCTTGAACACACACACGATAAAGTTACAACGGAAAAACGCGCATCGCACATTAAACACATGCACCAAAGCGCCAAAAACGTTTATTCACTGCTCGAAAACCTTTTAACATGGTCGCGCTTAAAAAGAAACAAGCTGCAACAGGAAATTACGCAGGCAGCTTTGCGACCATCTATTCAGGATAACATTATGCTGATGGAAGACCTGGCAGCAAAAAAAGGTATTGAAATAAACTTCCCTGAAAAAGCTGACATAAAAGTGGAAGCAGACATTAATATGCTTCAGACCGTTTTACGCAATCTCTTGAGCAATGCCATTAAATTTACACCAGAACACGGGAAAATTACAGTAGACTACGAAAAAAACCAGGAAGGAAAAGTCGTTATTTCGGTAAAAGATACCGGAATAGGTATGACAGACGAGCAACAAAATCTTTTATTTAAAATAGACAAAAGTTTTAACCGCCAGGGTACGCACAATGAAGAAGGCACAGGGCTGGGGCTCATTTTGTGTAAAGAGTTTGTTAAAAAAAATAACGGTGAAATATGGGTCGAAAGCGAAGAAGGCAAAGGCAGCACGTTTTCGTTTACTGTGTGGGCCGTATAAAACCTACGCGCCCTTTCCAAAAGGAGGATTTTCGTTAGCCGGGATATTGTAATCCCGTTCTAAACCTTCAAATTTGGAGCGGAGACGCCCTATCTCCTCTGCCATTTCTATAATTTTCTGGTCTTTCGACTCTATATATTTCAGCCACTCAGGATTAAAACCTCCATTCATTTTTGAATATCGGGCAACAGGCTCTTCCAACCGTGAATCATCATCAATCAGCATCTCACCTTCACCGGAAATAAGCCACCGAATATTTATTTTTTCAGAAAATTCTGAAGTCGTAAATTTATAGAGAAAATCAAAGGAGGGCAATACTTTACCATTAACAATATCATATACAGATTGCGCTCTCTTGTAACCTAACTTAATCGCAAATTTATTTATCGAAACATGATTATGTGCAATTACTGCTGAAATTCTTTCAGATATATCTGCTTTTTTCATTTTTTTGGATTGTATTTTTTCAATATTTTCTGTATGTTTGACTAATTGAGTATAAGAAGAATTTGTCGAAAACATTCAACAGTAAAACTACAAAAGAATATGGATTCAAAGCAAATTTTAAACAAACGCAGAACCGGAGACATCGGTTTAGTTGCTGATATTCTGGGAGAAAGCTACCAAAACACCTGGCAAATCCTGCGCCGTGAAAATTCCGGTAAGCATAAAAAAGCCATCCAAATTCTAAAAACCATTATCGACGACCGCGAAAAAGCCATTTCCAAAGCCAATAAAATTTCAAATTCATAATATATTGGAATCCAAAATAATGCCACATTTCATTTTAATAACCAACACTGTTGAGAATATCTGTAACGAAAAGTTAACCTAATCAAAGCATAAGCCGAATATGGAAAAAAATATAAAAGAGATCGACTATCGCGCATTTATTGAGAACTCCAACGATCTGATGTATGCCCATACCCCAGATGGAACAATATCCTTTATATCAGGCAATGTAACCGAAAAACTGGGCTATAAACCCGATGAACTGCTCCAAAGCAGTATTTACCAGGTTATTCATCAAGACGATTCAAAGAAAATTGTAAATGTAATAGAAATAATAGCCAAAAACAAAAAGAAATATAATAACATTCATTACAGATTAAAAACCAAAAGCGGAGAAATAAAATGGTACGCCTCGAATATTACGCCGATACTCGACGACAACAATAATTTAATAAGCATACAGGGTATTGCCCATGATATAACAGAGTTAAAAACCAAAGAGACTCAAATTGAAGAAAGTAAACAAGACCTGAAAAAGTTTATCGAAGAAGCTCCTTATGGGATTTTCATGATCAACAGAGATGGTAAAATTTTATTTTGCAACACGGAAGCTTGTTTTGTTACAAAAAAGCGGAGTGAAGAGCTTTACGCCACGTCATTTTTCGATTTGGCAACCCCAAACGATCAAAAAAAGATACGGGAGTACATTCAAACTTATCAAAAAGGAAGCAGGCAGAGCGTTGAAATTAAGCTTGATTTGAATTCCAATAATTGTAAACATGTGCTCATAAAAACCATTAAAGTTTGCGATGAAAAACTCATACTCTACACCCACGACATCACAAGCCAAAAGGCCCATACAGATAAAATAAACCAGCAAAACAAAGCGCTGCAGGAGCTCAACGGAATGAAAGATAAATTCCTTTCCATTATTGCCCACGACCTAAAAAATCCTTTTACAAACTTATTGGGATTTCTTCAGCTACTACGGCAAACACACAAAACCATTTCTGTTGCAAAACGAGAAAAATACCTGAATATAGTCTCCGACAGCGCATGGCAAATTTACAGATTGTTGGAAAATTTACTTACCTGGTCAAGGCTTAACCAAAACAAAATACAGTTGCAAATTATAGAAGCACCTGTTACGCCCATTATTCAGGATACGGTAAATTTAGTTCAAAACAGTGCCGCGCAAAAAAACATTAAAATCACATTCAACAAGCAGCAAGAAATGAAGGTCAAGGCCGACATCAATATGCTGCAAACTGTTTTGCGCAACCTGCTGAATAATTCCATAAAATTTACACCGGAAAACGGTGAAGTTCATATAAACTACAAAACAAATGGAAACAGCACCTTGGTTTTCTCTGTAAAAGACAATGGCATTGGGATACCAAAAAACCAGCAGGACAAGTTATTCAGTTTTCATGAAAAATTCACGCGTACCGGAACCAATAACGAAGAGGGCACCGGTCTGGGTTTGATACTCAGTAAAGAGTTTGTTGAAAAAAACAGTGGCGAAATTTGGGTGGAAAGTGAAGTAGACAAAGGCAGCACGTTTTATTTTACGGTTCCTTTGGCAACTTAGCCCGCCCGGCATAAATGCTGCGGCTATTGATTCCGTTGGTAAATGCGGGTTTTTAGTTTATTGTCCGGATAAAAACCGGACTTATTTTTGGCTCTTTCATTGAAAACGTTCACTAGCCCGGTCATTTATGGCCGGGTTGTGTTTGCCATCAACCAATTTTGCCGCCACGGGAAGTCAATCATCGAAATACATTATTCATCGGCGAAATAAAAATCGTGGCTAAAGCCGTGTCCGTAACGAATTCCGAACCCCCGGCATGAATGCCGGGGCTATTGATTCCGTTGGTAAATGCGGGTTTTGATATTATTTGCATGAAGGGCTAAAATAATACGCTCACGCCCACACCAACGCTGCGGCGCCTAAAATGGCTGAATCGATACCGGGAAGGCCTGATTTTTCAATTTTTACTTTGCCTTTGTAAATGCCCAAAAGATGGGCTTCCATATTTTCACGAACGGGCTTGAGCAAAAGTTCGCCGGCATTCACCACGCCGCCGGCAATAAAAATTGCTTTGGGGCTCGTAATGGCAACAAAGTCGGCCAGTTTCATGCCCAATGTGCGGCCGGTTACGGCAAAAACTTCCCGTGCAACATCATCGCCCTGTTCTGCCAGTTCGGCAATTGTTTTCGATTGCAATTCGCTAAATGGAATATCGGCCAGTTTACTTTTGAAATGATGAATAGAAAGCAATTCGGCGGCTGTGCGCACAATACCGGATGCCGAAACATAGGTCTCCAAACAGCCACGCCGCCCGCAGGCACATTTACGGCCATTGGGGTCTACTACGGTGTGGCCAGCCTCGCCTGCCATGCCATCGTGGCCGTACATGAGTTGTCCGTTTACAATAAAACCACTCCCAACGCCTGTGCCCAGCGTAATAGTAATAAAATCGTTTATTTCGCGGCCATTGCCGAACAATTTTTCGCCCAAAGCAGCAGCATTGGCATCGTTGGTAAGTTTTACCGGGATTTCGGGGAAATAATGATTGAGTTTCTCGCAAAAAGGAACAATGCCTTTCCACTCCAAATTGGGAGCATATTCAATGCTGCCTGTATGAATATTTCCATTGGGTGCGCCAATGCCTATTCCTTTTAGTTCAACATTATTTTTATGCACCAAACCATTGATCATCGCGGCTAAATCTTTCAAATATGCATCGAAATCGCGACCGTGCTTATGCGTTTTCATTGCATCGCGTTCCAACACGTTTCCATTTTTCGTAACCAAACCAACCTCTGTGTTGGTTCCTCCTATATCAATTCCGGCAACTATTTGATTCATTTATTTACTTTTATTCTATTAAAAAAGTCTATTTTTTTGTGTGCCCGGTAACAAAACTCCATCTTACTGGTTTGTAACCATCTTTTCCGTAAAATGCCAGGTAAATATACGAAAATACAGGCACAATAAAAGACATGTGCACAGAAACTGAATCGGCAACGGCTCCCTGTATGAGTGGTAAAATGGCGCCTCCCAATATCATCATAACTAATAATGAAGAGCCCTGACTTGTATGTTTTCCCAACCCCCGAATGGCCAATGTAAAAATATTCGACCACATAATGGAATTGAACAATCCGATTGCCACAATGCTCCACATAGAAACGAGTCCGCCGGTATAAAGCGCAATAGATAAGAGAATTACGTTTATTACAGCAAACAAAAACAAGGTTCTGTGGGGCAGGCTCTTACCAATTCGAAATGCAACAAGATTTACAATAATAAATCCGGCAAACGGGTATACGTGGTGAAGCGGGAAAGAAAATCCGCTTTCTATAAATACAATGAGGTAAATTAGTGCAAAAACGCCAAAAGCGGTAACTGTCATTTTCAATGTTTTCTGCAAACTTTGCCGGGTACTGCCCATAGAAATAGCGCCCAAAAAGCGGCCAATCATGGCGCCACCCCAATAAAATGCGAGGTACGATTTTGCGATCATTTCCCCGGTATTTAATTGTTGTTTTATGTAATTAATCATAATACTGCCAATGCTCACTTCTGCACCAACATACATAAAAATGGCGACCATGCCCAGCACAAGATTCCGGTATCGTAAAGCGCCTGCGGAAAATTCCACATCTTCGCCTTCGGTTACTTTTGGTAAGTTGGTACGATAAACAATAATGGCCAGTACAAAAAACAAGGCTGCAAAAATCATGTAGGGCGCCTGAACGGCAAAGGCAGTCATTTGTACACCATCGTCGGTAAATATTTTTTCGCCGGCACTGTTTAGCAGTGGGCTGCCATATTTTGCGAAATAGTGAAAAATAAGATACCCGCCAATAATGGGAGCGATTGTGGTTCCCAAACTATTGTAGCCCTGCGCCAGGTTCAGCCGCGAAGAAGCTGTTTCTTCGGGCCCCAGAATGGCTACGTAGGGATTGGCTGTAATTTGTAAAAGAGTGAACCCCAAACCCAGAATAAACAGGGCACTTAAAAACATACTGTAACTGTGCATTGCTGCCGCCGGCCAAAAAATTATGAGTGCAAAGCCGCTCACGAGCAAGCCTGCAATAATTCCCTTTTTGTAGCCAACCCGCAAAATGGGGTCGCCTTTTGTTGCAGAAATAATGAAATAGGATAACGACCCGACAAAATAGGCTCCAAAAAAGGCAAATTGCACCAGCATGGCTTGAAAATAGCTCAGCTCAAACACTTTTTTCAGATAGGGAATGAGAATGTCGTTCATGCAGGTAATGAATCCCCACATAAAAAACAGCATCGTTACAACTATAAGTGCAATTCTGTTTTTCGTTGATTTCCGGGTAGTTTCCATAGCGAAATTTTTAACCGCACTAAGATGCGTTTTTTATTATTTGTAGCTTAAAATGTTTCTCCAATTTGTCTAAACATTTCAATTGTATTGACATAAGTTACATTAAATGCATTACACGGTTCAGGAATTTTTACTTTATTCTTCCTTGTTGGCTGACTAACTTCTTGTGTTACAATTATATGATTTTCAGGGTCAGATAATCCATACGCAACCAGAAAGGCATCAGCTTCTTCAGAATCAAGAAATTCATTTAAAGCATTGGGCAGATAGTGTCCATCTTGAGAGATAGCCCAGGCACAGACTTGAGCATATTCCGAAATTACAACAGATGAATCCTTAAAAAAATCATTTGGCAGATTATCTTTACACCATGTTTCGAGCTCGTCATTTTTATCATAAAGTTCATCTTTGACTTTATCTATACTTATGATAATACCCCGGCCAGCTAATTCTTTTACTTTTTTCCAAAAACCTTTCGCAATATCTAGTGGATAGATAGCTCTATGAGCTTGTATAAAAAAGTTACTATCTACTATATAAATTGCCATATAACCTACAAGTATTTAGTAAAAAATTTATCGAAAGTATCACCTTTCATACTGGTTAATTTGTAGGCATCTCGATAAAGTAATTGGCCAGATTTAACCGCTCTGTTAACATGATAAGCAAATGTTATACTTAGCCTTTTTTTTGCAGTAGCATAAAAATCACCTCCAGAAGATTTATTAGTTTTTTTATGAAACTCCCGATTTTTATAATTTTCATAAAATTCAAAGAATTCTTTCTTCGTAATTTTATTAGTATCTAACGCTCTTCTTGCAATTACAATTTCACTCACTTTAAAATATCCGGAAGCCTTCTTAATGTCTGGTTTAGAATACCAGAATCTATTAAATGCGTTTTGGGGCACTAAAAACTCTGCCGCGACTTTATCACAAAATATTTCACCTGGATTATTGGCTGGTTGAATTTTTCTAAAATCAAATCCTGCACTTTGACCAGTCCATATATGGGCTAATTCATGCATAATGGTAAACATCTGAGCAGATTTTCCATCAGCATTATTTATAAACATAAAAGGAGCAAGTTTATCAACTAAAACAAACCCTCTACAATCATCTACATCTATTGGTCTACTTGTATTATTCTCTACAACACCATTAAAAACAGTTATGATTCCTGTATCCTCAATAACCTCAACTAAATGGGCTAACGCTTCTTCCCATGTTCTAAATTCACTTGCCCAATCTTCCCTCAATCCAAGAATGTCTCTCATATGACTGACAACTTCTTCAACTGTATTGCGTTGATTAAAAAGTCCAACAAAAGAGAGCTCTTCAAATTCATTTTCTAATAAATAATCTCTTAGCCAATCCTGTCTCTGCTGAACTAATAAAATTGTATCGTAAACGTTAACGCTCACTTTATCTGTGTCATCGCCTGTACTACTACGAAAAAAAGGAATTGGAAGTTTTTCATCAGGAGGTTCTGAAAGAAACAAGTATCCAAAAGGAAGATGTACTTTCTTAGAAAATTTCTCTAATTGTTTAACAGTTGGGTTCTTCTTTCCTTCAATCCATTCTCTAACTTTGGGTACTTTTTCAGTAAATTCATGCAATTGATATCCTGCCCGGGTAATTGCCCAAGTTAAAATATCTACATTTATATTTACTTCTTGACTCATTTTACAAAGGTAAAATTTTTATTCTCAATTCTATTGCTGTAAATACTTTTGATCTAATCAGCATATCCCCTAACAAAATTATATAATGTATTTATCGTGAGCTCTAAGCATTATTTTCACTTACCGGCAATTCGATAATAAAGGTTGTGCCCTCTCCCACTTTGCTTGTTACCTGAATGGTACCTTTGTTCTTTTCCACAAAGCTTTTACAAAGCATTAAGCCCAGACCTGTTCCTTTTTCGTTTTCTGTTCCATCGGATGTGTAGGTTCCTTCCAGGTTGAATATATGCGAAAGATTCTCCGGGGCAATACCAATACCTTCATCGCGCACTTTGATTTCTACTTTTTCATTTTTGGAAGCAGCTTCAATAAATATGCTTTTGTTTCGGGGCGTAAATTTTATGGCATTACTTATCAGGTTTCGCAAAACAGTTTTCAGCGAATTGGGATCTGCATAAACTTCAATATTAGCATCAACATTCATTTCTAATTTTTGATCCTTACCCTCTATAGAAGCATTGAATATCTCCATGGTTTCCTCAATTACAGGACGTAAACTGAGTTTTTGCGGCTTAATTACTATTTTCTCCCGCTGTGTTCTGCTCCATTCGAGTAAATTAAGTAACAGATAATATGTTTTACGCGAAACTTCATTCAAGTCTTTAATGAAACTTAGCAACTCTTCTTTGCTAAGCTCAGAAAAACGTATCATAATTAACTCGGTCATACCCAACAGCGTATTAAATGGATTCCGTAAGTCATGAGCAATAATGGAAAAGAGCTTGTTTTTTGCTGAATTTGACTTGCGCAATTCCTTCTGGACCTCTTTCATTTCCCTTATATCGGTATCAATAGCAACAAGGTAAACTATCTCTCCATCAGAATCCAAAATCGGTGACAAAGTAGTTTGAACCTGGATTTTTGTTCCGTCTCTGGCCAAAACCTCAGCTTCGTAATTGACGGATTTTTTTTCGCTGATTACTTTATCGAACAAATTTGAAATATTTTTACTACGCCCGGCTTGTTTTAAATTATTGCCAAAAATATGCTGCATTTCGCCCAGGGAGTAACCATAAAGACGTTCAAAACCACGATTGACCCATTCTATTTGGCCACTTTTGTCGGTTATAATAATGGCATTATCGGTTTCGCTAACAGCCACACTTAACTTTTTAAGCTCTTTGTTCATGATAGACATTTGATCTGACTGCCTTGACACTTCTTCGTTTTTTTGTCTGAGGAGCTCATTTGCCTTTTGTAGTTTGTCTGTTCGTTCATCTACAATTTTTTCCAAATGCAAATTCATATAATTAAGCTGACGGCCTAAAACTTCAACTCGGGCAAAAGTTTCGGTAAACCTGGAAGCCAACAGGTAGGCTTGTAAAAACACAAAAAACAACAGACCTGCCGGGAACAAATAATCATGCGAAATAAGATTTTTGGCAACAAATATGTCGTGTACAACAGTGATAGACAGCCCGATAAAACCTATTAAAAAGATACCTGCCCCCTGCGTGCGTTTCTGAAGAGCTTTGAACAAAACAAAAAGTATATAAAGAATGCCGACAAACGTATATATTTGGTAATAAGATACTGTTCCCGTAAAAACCGAAACCGGCAAAAAAAGCACTGGTAAAACAAATACCGCCCCAATTGCAACGCCAATCCGCACAATTAACTTATGTGTATTTTTAGGAAAAATTACCGCCACAAAAGCAATAAACAAAGGAATGGCCAGATAAAAGGTGAGATATTCGATTCGTATAATCCACTCCCAGGGAACATAAAACAGCTCCAATGCAGGAAAATACCGTCCGCTAAATAATAACCTGAAACCTGCCGGCAAGGTCCACAAGAAAAAGAAAAGCGATGAGCGTTCGTTGCGGCGCAACATATATAAACCAAAATGATAAAAGCTCATGAGCAAAATTCCACCAAAAAGAATCAGCAATAAATTTATCCGGGATTTTCTTTCTCTGGCAAGATCATCAGCATCATCAATAACAACCGAATTCCAAATACCTCCCACATTATACCTGTAATTAGCTACATGGAGCGTAATTGTGATATTTTTCGATTTAGGACGAAACGTAATTATATCTGTGGAGTAAGCCGGCCTGTAATTTTTCGCTCCGCCATACGGATTACCAGCTTTTGCAATAAGGCTATCGTTCAGATACATGGCAAAAGATGAGGAAACAGAGCCTAAATCAATTCCATATTTTACGTTTGCCTGTGGAAGCAACAAATCCAATGAATAAGTAGCCTTGCCCTTTGCCCCCATGGTACTGTCTCCGCATGGCACATCGTTCCATGCCTTGTCGATCGAAACAAATTGATCCGCAACAAGTCGATCCACAGGCAAAACAAATTTTGACGGATAAAAGGCCCATGAGGCCGATAAATTTACAGGTGTTTTTCTATCCCAACCAGACAAGTTCACCTGCCCCTTTTTGTTGGCATGCACATGGCTTAAACCGGCCGCTAAACAAAAAAATAATATGTAACTCAGTATCCGCATTATATTCTAAAGATAAAGCATTTCGTTTTAATTGCGAAAAAAACAATAGTTAAACAAATGTTCGATCAAAACCATGGAACCATATTTCTTAAACGAACAATCAATATTTTATGTATATCGTATTTGTTAATTTGGAAGTTGTATAAAAAGGAATTAATTTGTCAAGAAAAATAATAATTGAGATGGAAGAACTGTTTGAACTGGTTAAATCATACACGGGAATTTCCGAATCACTCCAAATCAAACTATACAAAACGCTGATCACCGGCCTCATTATCTGGACATTATCAAAAATTGGCATATCCATGGTGCACAGATGGGTCGATGATGTAAAAAAACAATATACAGCGCGAAAAACAATAAAACGGGTTTCTTTTTTCCTTTTTATACTATTGGTTGCTAATTTATGGGTAGTCAAATTAAAATCGCTGGCTACATTTTTTGGTTTATTTTCTGCGGGGTTGGCCATTGCACTCAAAGACCCGATTACAGATTTGGCCGGCTGGCTGTTTATTGTGTGGCGAAAACCCTTCAAAATATCTGATCGCATACAAATTGGAGAACATAAAGGCGATGTAATAGATATTCGATCGTTCCAATTCACACTAATCGAAATTGGCAATTGGGTTAATGCCGACCAAAGCACAGGAAGGGTTATACATATTCCCAATGCTTCAATTTTTCAATATAAATTAGCAAACTACACAACCGGTTTTCAATATATATGGGACGAAATAGGTGTAATGGTAACTTTTGAAAGCGATTGGGAAAAAGCTAAAAATGCCATTAATGAAATTACAAAACACCATACTTCGCATATTGTAGAACTAGCACACCAGGAAATACTAAGTACCTCAAGAAAGTATATGATTTTTTATAAAAACCTCACCCCCAGGGTATACACCAGCGTTGAAGAAAGCGGGGTAATGCTTACTGCCCGATATTTAGTCGCATCTAAACAGCGCAGGCTAATGCGCGAAAAAATTTGGGAAAGTATTTTAAGGGATTTTGGCAAAACAGACACCATTGATTTTGCATACCCGTCGGTACGGTATTACGACAACCGCGCCGAAGGGAAAAAGCCGCTGCGGGCGGATTAAGCATTTCCGGCAATTCTCTGCAGTACCTCTTTGACGGTTGAAACTTCATTTATATGCTCAATCGAGGGGCCGGCGCAATACACTTTTGAATAATCGGGACCCGTTACATAATGTTGAAATCGAGCCATTCCACTGCTTACCAACAAGTTTCGCAAAGCCCGCCTTGATTTCCGGTGTTTTTTTAGTTTTTTCTCCAACCACGATCGTTTGGCTCCGATGGCTTTTATATAATCTGTATCAATTACCGTCATGGGAACCCCGGAAATGCGTTTCGTCAGTATAATATCAGTCCCTTTGCTTTGAATTATGGCTTTTTTATAGTTCTCTTCAACCGGGCTTTCTTTTGTAGCAATAAATGCCGATCCAACGGAAACACCCGCTGCGCCTAAATTTAACGCATTTTTAAACGCTTCGTGGTCTGCAACACCGCCGGCAGAAATTACGGGGACATTAAATTTCTCAACAAGTTGCGGTACCAGTTCTTCGGCACTCAGCATACCAGCGTGCCCTCCGGCATTCTTATTAACGGCTATCAGGGCATCAACGCCACGGTCGACTGCTTTTTGCGCATGACGCAGGTTTATCACATCAGAAAAAACCTTAATTCCGTGGGGACGACAGGCTTCTACAACTCTTTCGGGATCGCCGAGCGAAGAAATAATAAAATCAACCTGCTCATCAATACAAACCTCCAGATTCTTTTCAAAATTTTCGTTCGCAAAGTCCAAAGTAAGGTTAACGCCAAAAGAGCCTTTGTATTTTTGCTTTACAAATTGAATTGCCCTGAGCAGCTGATTGGGGTTTTTATAATTATGTGCCACCAAAGCACCTGTAGCACCATTTTTTATGGCTTCGCCAACCATCTCCTCGTTGGTAACTAAAAACATGGGGGCCAGCAATATCGGATATTTTATATTTAGCAATGTAGATAAAGTTGTCATTAATCAAAATTTTTCCAAAAGTAACAAAAACAACGATGGAATGTTGCAAAGAAAGTAAAACCATTGCTTTTGAAGAAACCCTGAATAAAAAAAACACTTATATCCCTCAACCTTTTATTTCTCAATAAAAAATAGTACTGAACTTATCAAAATTCCGGGAGAATTAGTTTGTAATAAATCAGATTAACCCTAATTTTGAAAAAATATCAAAACAGCAAACCATTTGGAACAGTAGCTATAATATTGATGATCATTTACAACATTGAAATAAAATCTTAGTAATTATGAAAAAAGGCATTGTAGCATTACTTATGCTTCTTAGCCCTTTTGTGTTGCTCAGCCAGGTTGGAGAACCCGTGATGGATGAAGATGCAACACTGGTGGCGGCAAAAAATCAGGAAGCAGAACTAGCCTACAACAAAGGCATACAGCAATTTCAGGCCAAGCAATACGAACAAGCTGTGGCCAGTTTTACAGAAGCATTAAAATATGACGACAAATTTGCCAAAGCCTACTTGAACCTTGGCAGTTCACTTATTCAGTTAGAAAAATACAAAGAAGCGATTGAAAACATTTCCCTTGCCATAAAAATAGACAGCTCTCTCGCCTCAGCTTACTATAATAGGGGTAGAGCTTATGACCTGACCGGTGATAAAACAAATGCACATAAAGATTATTCAAAGGCTATTGATATGCGGCTGGAAAATCCTAATTTGTACTATTATCGCGGCGTGCTTGAATTCCTGAACAATGAATTTGATGGAGCAATAAGCGATTTTACACTGGCAATAAACATGAAAGAAGACTTTACTTATGCTTACCACGACCGTGGAAGCGCCAGAAGAAAAGTTGAAAACTATAAGGGAGCCATCGAAGACTACAACAAAGCCATTCAACTTGACCCGCATTTGTCCATTGCATATAACAATTTAGGATCGGTAAAACGGGCAAAAGGAGATTACAAAGAAGCTATTGAAGAGTACAGCTTAGCCATAAAAATGGACTCAACAATGCACCTGGCATTCAATAACAGGGGATTTGCCCGATATAAAGATGAGGACTACGAAGGTGCGGTTATTGATTATAAAAAAGCCATTGAGCTCAAAGAAGATTATCTGTATGCGTATAACAATCTGGGCACAGCCCTTTTTAAATTGCAGAAATACGAAGAAGCAATAGAATACCTGTCAAAAGCCATCGAACTCAAACCTGATTACGGAATTGCATACATGAACAGGGGAAACGCCCGTGAAATGCTTAAAGATTTCAAAGGCGCTTGCGAAGACTGGAACAAAGCCGTTGAACTTGGCGTAGAAAGAGCAAAAAACTTTTTGATTTATTGTAACGAGGACTAAAAAAGAATTCCACCATGAAAATATTACGCTATATACTATTGATTGCGCTGACGATATCTGTGAGTGGAGCCATTCATGGACAAAGGGTAAAAATAAAATTCCAAAAAGAAAAATTTACCGACTTCAAAACAAAATGGAATACAAAAAAACAAGTAAGAAAAGGCAACAGTGCCTTTAAAGACAATACATTCACCAGTTATCAGGAAGCTGCGAAACATTACAAGGCAGCCTACGATGTAATATCAGACAATGCCGCACTCAACTATATGCTCGGGCTCTCCTACTTAAAGTCAAAACCGGCCGATAAAGCTTTAAAATATTTGCAAAAAGCATATAAACTCGACAAAAACGTGCACCCAATGCTAATATACAATTTAGGACGGGCGTTACACCTAAATTATCAGTTTGATGAAGCCATAAACAAATACAACGAGCATAAAAACACCCTTAGCGCCGAGCAACTGGGCTTTCAGACAAAAACAATCACAAAACGAATAAGCGAGTGTCGTTATGCAAAAGAATATATGGAAGATACGGCCAGAGTTTTCATAACCCCAATCGAAGCTATCAACTCAGAATACGATGATTTTGCATCGGTTGTGCCGCCAAGTGGTGAAAAAATGTACTTCTCGTCAAAACGCCCCTACGAAAAACACGACAATATTTATAAAGGCACCGGCCAATATGCAGAAAATATTTTCCTGGCCGGAAAAAGAGGCAGAGATTGGAAATTTAAAGGCCATCTGCCAAAAAAAATAAACGATAAAGAAAACACTGCCGTTGTAGGGCTCTCCCCAAACGGAATGCAACTCATCATTTTCGACGGCAGTAAAAATAATGGCGATCTGCTAAAAGCCGAATACAAAAAGAACAAATGGCAGTCGCCAAAAGATAAAGAGTTTGCAAAAATAAACACAAAAGCCCGGGAATCATCTGCATCTATTGCATTTGATAACCGCCACATGTACTTTGTAAGCAACCGCGAACATGAAAACCAGGTTGGCGGCCAGGATATTTACAAAGCAACACGTGCTAAAACAGGCAAGAAATGGAGTAATATAGAAAATATCGGTGGCACAATAAACAGCGAATACGATGAAGAAGGCGTTGTGCTGCACCCAAGCGGACAAGTACTGTATTTCAGTTCAAAAGGGCACACCAGCATGGGTGGATACGATCTGTTCAAATCAGAAAAACAAACAGACGGAACCTGGAGCACACCGGAAAACCTCGGATATCCCATAAACACACCCGGCGACGACTTGTTTTTTGCCATTACAGCAAACGGACGATACGGTTATTACAGTACGCGCGGCAGGAACAAGGAAGATTATGACATTTGCGAAATCATTTTCCTGGGACCCGAAAAACCCCTTACACAAAGCTCCGAAGACATGCTCATAGCCAGTATGGCTGAGCCAATTACAGAAACCGTAATAGAAAAAACCGTTGAAATAAAAACCATCAGGCTAACCATTGTAAAAGGTAAAATATACGATGCCATAACCAACGACCCAATCGAAGCCGTTATTGAAATTACTGACAATGAAATGGATTCCGTCATCATGACCAGTGAATCCAGTGAAGACGGACAATACCTCGTTTCATTGCCATCAGGAAAAAACTATGCAATGACCATCAAAGCAAAAGATTACCTTTTTCATTCTGAAAACTTCAATATTCCGCCGGCAACAAATTACCAGGAAATTGTAAAAGATATTGAGATGAACAAACTGGCAGCCGGCACAAAAGTGATCCTCAACAATATTTTCTTCGAATTTGGAAAAGCAAAACTCAGGACAACATCACACCCAGAGCTGAACCGGGTAGTAAAACTGCTCAACGCCTATCCGAAACTGAAAATCGAGATTTCCGGACATACAGACAATAAAGGATCACTGGCTGTAAATAAACGCATTTCTGAAAAACGAGCCAAAGCTGTTGTCGATTACATTGTTTCAAAGGGCATAGACCAATCCAGACTTACCTATAAAGGTTATGCATACCTGCAACCCGTAGCCAGCAACGATACAGAAGATGGAAGGCAGCGTAACCGGCGAGTCGAGTTCAAAATTATCAGTAATAAATAATCCTGAAAAAACCACGATATGCAACCAAAAAAATATAAATACACAAACATAATCCTCGCCTTTTTGGTGCTTTGGATTACAAGTGGATGTATTGACGATAATTTCGATACAGACAAGCTTAGTACACACATTGAAAACAGAAGCCAATGGGGACTTCCGCTGGTAAAAACAACCTTTAAAATGGAAGATATCGTAAGTCTTGTAGACTCTACCGGCTTTGTAACCACCGACGCCGACGGGCTGATTATGCTTGTTTATTCAGACACAGCCTATTCCGCAGTGGCCGAGGAGACAATAATTTTTCCCGATCAGGATTACGATACAACTTTTAATAAAGATGATTACAACACACAGGGATATACGATGGTCAAAAACCGCGTTGATTACCTGTTCACGGCTGCCGCACAAAATCAATTACTCGACAGCGTAACACTTAAATCAGCAGACTTAACCATACGCGTACAATCTACTTTCGAATATACAGGAACACTAACCATTACCTTTCCCGAACTTAAAAAAGACGGACAATCCTATCAAAAAGTAATCGAAATAGACGATGGTTCGGGAAACTACAACCTGTCGCACAGTTTTAGTGATGTGAGCGATTACAAACTGGACTTTACCAATTTTACAGAGCCCAATACATTCTTTATTACATACGAACTGGCTTTAGACCCGGCATCGGGAGATGGCGTAGATGACAATGCCATCTGCGATGTTGATGTAGATATTCGCAATATCAAATATGACTACGTTTGGGGTTTTATTGGCACCCAATTACTAGACATACCAATGAAATCTATCGATATCAATATATTCAGCGATTTTACGCATGGTGAATTTCAATTGTATGATCCAAGATTAAATATTAAAGTAATAAATTCATTTGGTATACCCGTTGGCGTATATTTCGATACATTAAAAATGCGTATTGGTGAAGATGACTTATGGGTAAATATAACCGGTGAAGACATACCAAACTCTTCTGACCCCTGGATGCTGCCCCAACCCGAGTTGAATTATCCCCAATCAATAATTGCAGCAGACACTACGGTAGAAATTACCGGAACAGGATCTAATTTGGATTCATTGGTTTCTAATCTGCCTGACAATCTAAAATTTAGTGAAAAAGCGCGTCTTAACTATAACCATGGCCCGGAAACCAAGAATTTCATGTCAGCCGAAAGCCGTATTGAAGCTTTGGTAGATTTTGAACTGCCATTGTGGGGACGTACTTCCGGAATAACTTTCGCAGATACAATAGACATGGACCTCACCAACCTGGCAGATCAAGCCGACTTTTTGGAATACATTGACCTGAATATTGATGTGAACAATGGCTTGCCGCACAATATTGGAATGAAGTTATTGTTAATGGATTCATTATACAACATTGTTGATTCAATACCCAACAGTAATGATACACCATTTGGAGACACTTTGTGGCTTGTACAATCGGGACAAGTTGACTCAGATGGCTTAATTAATCAGCAAACAGGCAAAACATTATCATCAACAACAATACGATACGAAAATGAAGGTGCAGATAGTATACAAAACGTGAAATACCTTAAACTACGTGCCTGGTTTATCACAACAGACGGCACATTGCCCGATGCACCTTACGTAAAATATTACGATTACTACGGGATGGATTTCGATGTAAACGTTGATGTAAAAGTAAATGTAAATGAAAATTTCTAAACAAGGAGCCATGGTTAAAAAATACATATTTCTACTAATCGTATTATTTGCATTGGGTCTCAATATAAAAAACCTTGCAGGCCAGGAAAATATTACCATGTATAATATGCGGACCCTGCCACAAACAAGCAAGCTCAACCCGGCTTTTGAAACCGGATATAACGGGCATTTTGGAGGATTAATAACCACAATTACCCCGATTTTTGGCCAAATTGCACCCAATTTAGATTTCAACTTTCATAGCAGTTCTTTTGCCTATGAAGATGTTATATACAAAGGCACCGGTATATACGCAGACTCACTCGTAACCGCATTTGTTACCGATGAAGATGCCAGAGCTTTTGCTGATAAACTGGACAAGGTTAATACCATTGGATTCGATATGAACCTTAACATCTTCAATGTGGGATTTAGAACGAAAAGTTTGTATTGGTCGGTACATGCAATTAATAAAACCTCCTTCAAATTTGGGTTTCCCGGAGATCTGGTGCAATTGGCCGTAAAAGGAAATGTGGCACCTGATATTTCTTCCAACCTCGACCTTTCCGGTCTTGGCGTTGATTTTATAAACTACATGGAATATGGTGTAGGTGTTTCCAAAGAAATTATACCCGACCTAAACATAGGAATACGTGCAAAAGCCCTGGCTGGTATAGCCAATCTGGAGACAGTTAAAAGTGACCTGAGCCTCATTTCTGATGAATCAATTACTATCCGCTCAGATATTCACATGCGCGCATCGCAGCCTGCTTTAGTTCTTGATGATTTTTATTATGATCGTGAAGGCGATTCATTGGTGTCTGAAACAACCGAACAGGAAACCGATCAAATTATCAGCGATCTGGGTTACGATTTTGGCAACCCGGGAGTTGCTTTTGATATTGGTGCTGAATATAAAATTATGCCCGAAGTTACTGCCTATGCCAGCATAACCGACATTGGTTTTATTAACTGGAAAACGAACGTAGCAGAAATAAAAGGCGGCGGAGATTTTGTTTTTCGAGGCCTTGATGCAGTTGAATATATTGGAAATAATGATGATGACACAACAACAATTGGGGACACTTATCAGGATAGTATTATTAATATGTTCGATATAAGAAAAACCGATGTAAGCAGTTATAACTCCTGGCTCCCAACAAAAATATACGCCGGTGCCAACTACAACCTCACCGATGCAATTAGCTTTGGCGGACTGTACAGAGGAATTATTTACGACGGCCAATTAAAGTCGGCGGTTTCAATTTCTGCAAATGCCAACACAAATGCCATTTCAGCTACGATAACCTATACCATGATGGAAGACAACTTCGATAATATCGGGGTAGGATTTGCCGGCAGGGTTGGTCCTTTTCAGATATATTTACTGAGCGATCATGTTTTGGAAGAAATATTCCCGCAAACAGCCAGAGATATTAATATCAGAATGGGCGTAAACTGGATTTTCGGATATAAGAAAGATAAAGCCGCATTGATTGAATAAGCATTTTAAAATGCATCTCAAAACAGCGGACAAAATCAATGGATGTACGGACACAAACACATGGTGCTCATATTCGGACGGTTTTCTATATAGCCAAAAATAACAACACACTGTACATCAAAGCATAGCATTTAATGGCATTGGATTTGCGCTCTGGAAATGTAGACAATTTTATCTCATAGCTATCTCTAATCAATCAGCACAACGTAAAACCGGCCGCCAGGCCGGTTTTTTTATTTACATTATATATAATAGCTACTTCTCACCCATTTACATTCACAATCGGGCGAGGTATTCGGTAAATTTACTGTTGGGTATTTTACCAAGTCCATCAACTGAATAATCGGGCGCGATACCATCGACAAAATACATATCAAATTTCCCTATGTTTTTTGCTTCAATTTTTCCACGGTATGTGCAAACGAAGAAGTCTTTTATTATCTCATAAGTATCGCCGGAAATGTTTATTCGTCCTACTTCGCAGGCACTCTCCATTCTACTGGCAATATTGACTGTGTCGCCCCAAATATCATAAGCGAATTTTTTCTTACCAACAACTCCGGCTACCAAATCTCCTGTATGAATGCCAATTCTCAACTCCCACGGCTGACGTTCTTCAACAACCTTTTTCTCATTGATTTGCTGCGTTGTAATCTGTATGGCTAATGCTGTTAAAACTACATCAAAGGGGTGCGACCTGTTGCGAATTGGCAATCCTCCTGCACACATGTAGGCATCGCCAATGGTTTTAATTTTTTCGACGTAGTATTTTTCCATGATATCATCGTATACATCAAAATACTCACGCAGTTCGCTTACTAATTGCTTTGGCGATAGCTTTTCACAATAGGCTGTAAAGTTTTTGAAGTCGCCAAACATAACGCTGGCAGAATTGTAGTATCGTGGTTGTGCTTGTCCCTGTGATTTTAATTCTTCCGCAGTTTCAGCCGGCAAGATATTGAGCAGCAACTCATCTGATTTTTTACGTTGCTCTTTAACCTCTTCTTCCACCTCTTTTATCCGGGTAATATCTGTTTCAATAGCAATTAGTTGTGTATTTCCATTAACATTACCGGAAACCGGGGTTAAAACTGATTGTATCCATTTATGAACTCCTTTTCTGGTAACAAATGATGAAATAAACGTCTTCGATTTCCTTGAGTCAATTATTTCCTGCAGGTTAAGAATACCCCTTACGCTCTGGTGCAAATCAAATATTGTCTGTTTGTACAGGGTTTTGAATTCTTCTAAAGAAAGGTCATAGAATCTGTGAAAAGCATCATTTACCCATTCAACTTGACCATTACTGTCCATCATAATTACAGAATTATCTGTTTTACTGGCAACAAGTGATAATTTCCGTAACTCATTATTAATTCGTTTAATATGAGTAATATCTGTATCTATAACTACAAAACGCTTAAGTTGGCCATCATCGCCGAAAATAGGCGTTAATGTACTCTGCACCCACATTTCTGTTTTGTCTCTTTTGTACCCTTTTGCTGAATAAGAAACGGATTTCTTTAATTGAACTGCTTCATCAAGAATATATTTGATTTTACTGCTTGAACTTGAGGTAATAATACCATCGCCACGTTCATCAATGAACTCTTTAAGAGAATATCCGTACATTTTTGCAAAGCCTTCATTTATCCATTCCCATTTTCCATCCTTATCGGCAATAAGCACTGCATTATCTGTTTTGCTGGCCACTAAAGAAAGTTTCTCTAATTCATGGTTTGCACGCTCCAGGTGTTCTGTTTGTGCACGCAACTCTTCTTTCTGTTGCTCGACTATGAGTTTTTCATTGTTTAATGCTTCGGTACGTTCATAAACTGCTTCTTTTAATCGTTTGTTTCTCTTTTGCAGGCTCCTCTGACGCATGTATACATAAAGAAAAATAATGCCAATTACCATCAACAATGCAAAAATAAAAAATGCCTTTGTTTGCCATAATGGCGTCTCAATAATAAATGGGACATGCAATGTTGTGTCTGACCAACGGCCGCGCCCGTTTACTGCTTTGAGTTTAAATACATACTTTCCTGGTGGCAGATAATTATATTCAACCATCTCTTGCTGAACAGTCTGGTGCCACTTTTCATTTAAACCAAGCAATATCCACTGGTATTTTACTTTATCAGGTTGCCATTGGTCAATGCCTTTAAAGTGAATTCTGACGTTTGTATTTGTATGTGGAATTAATGGTGCTTTTTTCCAGTCAATATTATCATAGGCTTGGAATACATATAGCGGTATTTCGGAATTCTGATGTGAAAATCTTGTTATTTGAAGCTTTGGTGGTATATCCGGCGGGTTATACTGATCGGGCATAAATTTCGTTACGCCTTTCACTGTACCTGCCCACAAATTATCTTCTTTATCATCATAAAATAATGCATTTCTATTGCATTCAACGCCGATAAAACCATCGCCTGCTGAAAACGTATGAACACCTTTAACTGTTGATTGATCGGTAAGTTCAACAGAAGCAATCCCTTTATCTGTTCCTACCCACAATACATTGTTTGATTGATCGTATGTAAGGCCATAAATGTTTTGTGAGTTCAACATTCTGTTTTGATTAATAAAAGTAATATCATTGTTTTCGATATACCCCAGACCGCCGCCAAACAAACCAAACCAAATCCTTTCATTTTTATCCTCTGCAAGTGTAAACACCTGCTGAAATACTACCCTGTCTTCTGTTTTGTGCAAATTGTATTTTACCGTTCCTTTTTGAACTGCTATAAAATTCTGTAATTCTGCACTATCTATATGTACAATCCCTGAAGAACCTGTAGCCAGCCACAGGTCGCCCTTTTTGTCGAACAACAGATAATTGATATGATTATCCGGCAAGCCATTTTCTTTTGATAAGCGGATGAATTGTTTGTTTTTATAAATGTACAAACCCTTATCACGCGAAGTGATGTAAAGAGCACCTGATGGCCCATTTTTCAGATATAGCAAATTATTACTTATGGGCGCGTTTCCTGAATGAAAATGTTGAATTTCCAGTGTTTGTTTATGCATACTGACAAGTCCGCTGGAACGGGTTGTCAACCATAACTGGTGTTTTCCAACTTGCTCCATAGCATAAAATGTGTTTGTGGGCAAGCCGTCTGACATATCAAATATCTTCACATCATTGCCTTTTTTTCGGATAATGCCGTATCCGTACGATGCAAACCAAAAGGTATTATCTTCTTTTTTAATATTCATTATTGCCTCTCCGGAATGTTGTTTATTAAAGGCATAATGTATGAATTGAAACCCGGAAAAACGGCTTAGCCCTGAACCATCTGTCCCTGTCCAAAGCAGTCCGTACTGGTCTTTCCATATAGAGAGTGCATAATTACTGGCCAATCCATTTTCTTCTTTCAGGTATGATATTTCTCCATTACTGTACTGGCCTATTCCACTACCGTAAAGCGAAAGCCATACGATATCTTCATTTTTGCCTGATGCAAGGCCGTTTATCGAGTTATCGGCTTCAGCCATGAAATGCATCTGTTTTTTGTTGACCTCGTACATATAGAGCTTTTCCCCGGCCCCGATCCACAGGTTTCCTTTCAATATCCGCATTGTTGTTACACGTTCGAGTTGAGCAAGCAGTTCTAATTTGTCTGCTGCATACTTCCAAACATTTCCTGAAGCGGTACCTATATATAGTTTTTTGTTATGAAGTTCGAGCCCTCTAATGCCACCGGTTTTGAAGGCGTTTATAAGTTCTATGGATGAGTCTTTTTTTATGCTATATAATTCTCCATTTGATGTACCGGCATAAATAACCCCATTGTTTCCGGTGATTTGAGATACTGCATTTTTCTCCATAGACAGGATTGAGATTGGATAGACTGTATCTCCGTCAATAAGGCTTATACCTCCTCTTTGCAAACCGCACCATACTCTTTGTTTGTCATCTACAAATATATCAATTACCTGATGGTGGGTCATTCCCTCAGCAAGACTGTAATTCTTGAAGCTGTTCCCGTCAAAGCAGTCAACCCCTCCTCCATAAGTGGCAAGCCATAAATTCCCATAGCTGTCTGACTCTATATCTGTAATTTGCGATTGGGCGAGCCCGTCGTCTACAAAAAAAGACCTGAAATTAAAAATTTGACCAAAGGTATTGGGCAGTGTTAGGGATATAAATAATATGATTAGTACGCTTTTGGCCATAATTGATTACCATCAATCTATAAATGTACAAAGAATAGCCATATCAGCGCAAATAACATAAATAACCCATTCGCTCTTTTTGACCAATGTCATTATTATAATGACAAAGAAAAGCAAAGGGTACACTAAAAAATTTCTTGTATATAAAAACAGCCTGGAGTGATAGTAATTCAGGGTAGGCAGCCAATATGAAACAAAATGGGGCTATTTATTTTGTGCGTATTTTTACTTTCAGCAAAAAGAAATAGCTTTCGTTATCGTCCAGTGGTAGAAACTGATAATCCAGTTTCTCTCCGGTTTTACGGGCAATATCGATCAAGCCGAGCCCGGCTCCGCCTTTATCGGATAATGCACCTTCACGAATTTGTTTTTTATAAAGAGCTTTGAGCTCCTCTTTAGTCATATTGTTGATTTCATCAATTGATTGCTTCAACTCATCAATACGCTCTTTGTATATTTTATTTGCCGTAATAATATTCCAGTGCTCATCACTTTTACCAACAATAAACAATCCGTTGCCAATACGGTCTTCTTCATCATATTCATCAGAGTGTTTAGTCATATTTTGAAGGCATTCAACCATTACATGGAAAACCCTTCTGCGAATTGTACGATCCTCGTTTGCTTTTTCCATGTTTTGCTCTGCCATTGAAGTGAACATTTTCATGATGTCATGACTAAATTCCCCTTCGTAAACCAGTGAAAAGCCATTCGAAACCATTTCGTCGTGCAAGGACAGTACTGTTTTGATGAAATTAAATTTTGTACTCATATTTGGCATAATTATTTTATGAATAAGGTAAAAATACAAATTTTTCTATTTAAGCCCTAAAAAAAAACAACTTAGTTGAAATTTTACGAAAATCAGGTATAATCTCCTACTTATCTGCCTGCTCAATTTTTTGTTTTAAAAATATCCCAGGCCAGTCCATATTCAATAAAATCTGCTCTTCCGTATTTAGCTTTTAGCCCCCCATAAATCCTGAGGTTCTTATAGACCTGTATTTCTAACAACCAGCGGTTATATATGTCTTTGTTGGCAGCATTGTACAAATATACACCCATTTCAACAGAAAAATATACAGGATGCATATTCAGCATATAGCCTGCCTGAACACCCAATGAAAAATATTCATGATTTTGCATCTGATATTCACTTAAAGGGATAACACCTTCAGAGCCGTTTCTCCATAGCATTTTTCGGGTAGCCTCATCATAAAAAACGGTGATACCTGCTCCCCAGGAACAGGCCGGCCGGTATTGACGCCAAAAATTAATATGAAAATCTGAAACCAGGAATTTTTTTCCATCCAGCGGGGGTTCCTCCTTCAGGCCTGCTCCGCCATATAATGTTACTCGTATGTTCTTAATTCGCTCACTTTTTTTAATACGTTTGGCTTTTATGGTTGAGTCTAACAATCTATGGGTATAATTTACAGACCCATACACCGTATTTACACCCCAGTTTGGCAACGCCATGCTCCCATTTGACAGGTGAAAAAGACCTGCATTCAAGCCCAGCCCTGAATTTTTTGTTATAAAGTAATTTACACCTGTCGATATGCGCAAATAGGCATTTACTACCGAACCGTTGACAATATTTAACGGGTTGCTTTCACCTTCAAAAGGGTTATCAACAAATCCAACACCCGCCCCTATTTTATAATGCCACTGCAAGTTAGTGCCGGAAATAATATCTGAGCTAATAAAAGTATAAATTGAGTGAGCATTTCCAAGAATAGAACTCCCCAGCCTGGCATATTGATAACCAATGCCATAGCGTGGCATTTTTAAGTCGCGTTGCCATTTTTTTGAACCTCCGCTAATCAGCCCGGCTTCCAAATTAACTCCCATTGGTGGGTACTCCAACAAATACCTGATAGATTTATGATGCGTCCATGTGCTACCCGATAAACCTTCCAAATTAAAATAAAGTCTTTTTGACAAAGGAATGCTATCTTGTCCGTAGAAATTAATGGTCATCAAAAAGAACAACAATATATACGTAAGTCTATTCATTCTTTAAAATCAAATTTCCTTCACCTAAATCTTCTCCTGATTTGAATAACGGATTTCCGTATACAACCAAATCACCATTCCTTATTATTTTATACTGCAAACTATCTTTTACATGAAAAACTACATCCAAAGATGATTTCTGAAGAATTTGGAGCGATTTTAACTTCAGTGAAGGGGCAATTATTTTTGCATCTCCTTTGTTTTGTACTATGGCATAAGCAGATTGGCCAGAGGCGTTCAATACACCTGATGAATTATTTATCTTAATTTTTAAATTCCGGGAGTTTATTAATAAATCTGACTCAAAAACGTCACTATTCAAATCAAAATAAAAGTCATCAGTAACTAAGGTATCTATGCAGAAGAATCCTCCCGCTACTTCAATGGAAACATTATTTAAAGTTGGCGCATAAACATCGATCCTTGGCAAGCGGATATCTGTAAACCACTCTCCGCCAAATTCATTTCTTATTGTCAATGAGCCATTATCTATATCGGTTTGGATATCGCTAAGGTGTTTCTGATAATAGGAAATTTCAATGTATGTTTCATTTGAAGCATAATAATAAATGTCTGCAATACAGTTAATTTCTACCTGACTGAATCCATGCAACTTACGTTGTTCCATTGCCCACTCTCCTTCATCGTAGAGTAAATCGCAACTTAAAAGAAAAATGGCCGGCAAAATTAGACTAAAAATTTTGAACCTTGTAAATATATATGCTTTGGTTAACATTATGCTTAGGGTTTAATTTATACAACCATCGGTCTATGATACCCGGCTTAATAGTTTTGTCATATTGTAAACCTGGAAGATATGGTTGTATACGCTGAATACGTTCGTTTAATCTTTTTTGCCCCACAAAGAGCACAAAATCGGGAATTTCAGCGCTATCTGCTTTAAAATATAGTGGTGTGGTAATCTCATAATGCCATTGGCTTCTGCGCGCAACATCAACCTCATTACTATACTCCTTATATTCAGGTAGTTTATATAAATCGATCCATTTCCCCAAATAAAACAAGGGCATCGACTTTACTGACTTTCTGTTTGAATCTTCAATTAATATTTGGGATATGTTTTCTTTATATTGGCGCAGGTAAAGCATGCTCTCAACTGGAGCCCGCCTTGAGTACATTGTCGATACCGGAAAAAGGAGTACAAAATTAATGACCCAGAAAAATATTACAATGCTTTTGTATAGTCCCGGGTGGTTGCTCCAAAAAACTGATTGCTGTAATATTTTGTCCCAACCTATTACACCTGCTATAATAATAAATGGGAATACAGGCATAATAAACGTCTCATGTTGCTGTATTGAAAAAGTGAAAAACAAAACCATTAAAAATGGAGGGAAAAATAACAGTAAATTTTGCTTTGAACTATACAACCAGCCAATTAACCATAAAATACTTATAGGTGGCACCATAAACAACAGCAGCAACAACAAATACATGGTTGCGTTGGTACGATTTGGTTTTGTAAATGGAATTTCCAGGTTGGTAATGAACGTATATAATTCAGCGAAAGGCTCTCCCCAAATAATATTATCTACAACTCCCTGGAATAAACTAAGGGAAATAAAAAAACCTATAGCTGTCCACAGAGCTGATTTCCACTGTTTCTGGTATATTAAAACCATAAAGAAACCGGCTACGAAAATAATTATAAAAAACCAAACCGACATTGCCAGACCGAGCACCATGCCTCCAAAAAAAGCCCATTTCAGTGGTTTATCTCTGTATTGTGGTCGAAGGAAAAACCAAACAGCTAACATTAGAAAAGGTACTGCAAAAAACTCGTTATAATTATGCACACTTACAAAAGGCAATATCCAGAAAGTGGCTGTCAGTAGTCCCACATAACGCGCCATATCTTTATTGGAGATTAGATGTGTAATTCTGTATGCATAATTAATTACAAGCAAAGAAAACAAAGCATGCAGAAGCCTAATTATAAACATCTTTGTTTGAGGGCTGGTAATTCCTACAGCTTCAAATGCAGTAAAAAAGAAATAATGAAGGCCAACATAGGTAAAACTGTTTCCGGTTGGTTTTTCAATAATATTATTGCTTTCATCTGGCAACCAATTCTGAAAACTTGTGCCATCGACCCATGCCTGGGCTGTTTCTATTATCAGGAAATGATCGTCATACCCACCATAGCCTTTTGAGAACACAACAGCAAAAAGCCTCAAGACCAATGCAATAAGAATAATAACCCGTAAAGGTTTTCGGTTCCAAATGTTAACGAAACTCTTCATCTTGTGAGTTTATATCTTGATTTTCAGCAGATTTTAATTAAATACACCAATATAATTGAAAGGTGTAATACGTTTGAGTTCTTCTTTAACATCATCACCAACATCAAGTTGGTCAATAAATGTATGAATTGTCTGCTGGTTAATTTTATCTTTTCCGCGTGTCAGGTCTTTGAGTTTTTCATAAGGTTTTTCAACGCCTTCGCGACGTAGAATTGTTTGAATAGCCTCGGCTACAACTGCCCAGTTGGCTTCAAGATCAGATTTTAGTTTATCTTCGTTGAGGATAAGTTTGTCTACGCCTTTCAATAACGATTGTAATGCAATAATTGTATGTGCCAGTGGTACTCCAATGTTGCGTAATACTGTTGAATCAGTCAGGTCGCGCTGCAATCGTGAAATTGGAAGTTTTGCTGAAAGATGTTCAAAAATTGCATTGGCAATACCAAGATTGCCTTCAGCATTCTCGAAGTCGATTGGATTTACTTTATGTGGCATGGCAGAGGAGCCAACTTCGCCTTTTTTAATTTTTTGCTTGAAATAGTCCATTGAAACATAGCTCCAGACATCGCGGCTAAAGTCAATTAATATGGTATTGATGCGCTTCAATGCATCAAAAATCGCTCCCATGTCGTCGTAATGTGATATTTGGGTGGTTGTTTGTAACCGTTCTAGTTTCAAATGGTCGCGAACAAAATTGTTGGCAAACTCAACCCAGTCAATGTCGGGATACGCCACATGGTGTGCATTAAAATTACCGGTTGCTCCGCCAAATTTGCCATTTGCAGGTATGCCTTTAAGTAATTCATATTGCTTAAATACACGCTCAATGAACACCTTAATCTCTTTGCCCAGCGTTGTTGGCGATGCCGGCTGTCCGTGGGTACGTGCCAACATAGGTTTGTCCTGCCAAAGTATGGCTTTATCCTCAAGCTCTTCCATGAGATTTTCCAGCAACGGATAGTATAATTTATGGACTGCATCGCGCATGGCCATGGGAAATGCTGTATTATTTACGTCTTGGGAAGTAAGTCCAAAATGTATAAACTCTAAGTATTTATCGATTTCCTGCCCTTGCAACCGTTCTTTGATATAATATTCAACTGCTTTTACATCGTGGTTGGTTGTTTTTTCGATTTCTTTTACCCGACTGGCATCATTGGGTGTAAAACTATGATATAGCAACCTGAGCTTATCAAACATAACTTTGTCAAAATCTTTTAATTGCGGCAAAGGCAATTCACAAAGAGCTATAAAATATTCAATCTCAACCCATATACGGTATTTTATAATTGCATATTCTGAGAGAAATTCCTTCAATCCCTGTGTTTTGTCTGCATAACGGCCATCTACGGGCGAAACTGCTGTAAGGCTATGTTTTTCCATAGTGATTATTTTTTTTTTGCACAAAAATAACAAATACCTAATTAGTGGCTGCAAGAAAACTACCTATTTTCTCAAGTGATTGATTTATATGTTATAATTTTATTTCAATGGTCATATAGAGCTCGCCATGATAAGTTCAAGAAGGAACATGCTCTTTAACAATTGTCTAATAGTAAATTTAGTTCGAGACAAATTTTTAGTCATGGCTCGGTTCGAAAAGTTCAAGTTCAAAGCCTGTCCTCGAGAATCGGGAGCTTGCCCTTTCTGAAAATCAAGGAGTCCCGATTCTCGGGATGCGATGCGCTGAGCTTGCCGAAGTGACTGTTTTCAGAAAGGGCATAACGTGATACATTGAGCATGTCGAAATGCAGAAATTGGACTTTTCGGGCAAGCACTAATTATTCCGAAAAGATATCCAATATTACTGTTTCATATTTTCCAAGTGTAAGTTCAATGCAAACCTCATCATTTTCATTTTTTCTGATATCGTAATCTTCGCATTTACCGAAAACAACTTTACCTATTACCCCATTTTGGACTTCCATCCCGACATGTTGTGTCGCGTGATGGGGGACCTTCAGGTTTATGTTTGATATTGCCTCGCTGTGAAAATTCAATACTACTAAAATCACCTGACTGTTTGTATGACGTAAATAAGCATAAATATTTTGTGTGTCTGTTTGCTGATTTGCCCACATAAGGTCATAAAAAGCGCCTTCACGAATTACATTGTAATGTCGCCGAAACAGCAACAAATCAACATATTTGCATATCAAATACCGTTCGTCCCGGCTAAGTTTATCTGTACCAAATTCTCCGGAATTAACCCACTTTTGATATTTTTCAATTTGCCAATAATCGAAAATAGTTGTTCGTCCGTCTTTGCCACTGAATCCTTCAGCATCCATACCGGGTTCGCCAATTTCCTGCCCGAAATAAATCATAAGCGGGCCGGTATGCATGGTACCGGCCAGCACCATTGCCGGCCAGGCTTTGCAAGGATTACCGGCAAAAAATCCGGAAGCAATACGCTGCTCATCATGGTTCTCCATGAAGCGTAACATATTTTGCGATAGATCACCTTGCGATTTCCAAATGTTTGAAATATCCGAAGCCGGAGCTTTTTTCTCAACTACAGATCGCAAAATATTATAGAACTGTTCTTTATCGTAAAGCCAGTCAAAACCACCTTCTTTTATATATCGCTCATATTCTTTCGGCTGATAAATTTCGGCTATAAATTTAATTTCGGGGTCTTTTGATTTTATTTTTTTAATTACCCAACTCCAAAAAGGTACAGGAACCATTTCTGCCATGTCAACTCTAAATGCATCAACCCCCTTTGCAGCCCAAAATTCAAGTATTTCATACATTCGATGCCAGGTTGGAGGTATCGGGTCGAAAAAATTATTGGCATCATTAAAATAATCCACTCCATAATTAAGCTTCACGGTTTCATACCAATCAGAAATAGTGGGGTCGGGACGAAAAACGTCGTTTCCTGTTGCTTTTGCCGGATTTTCGTAATATATTTTACTATTTGTTTGAAGTTCATCCGGCAAGTTCAGTGGCTGACCGGGAATGTAGTAAAAATTGTTGGCTACAGAAAACGCAACAGTATCATCATCATTTTCACCCAAATCCGGAATGCCTTCGGGCCGCTGAGTACCTTTATACTGACGGGATACGTGATTAGGGACAAAATCAATTATTACTTTCAGGTCTTCATTATGGCACCGTTCAACTAATGATTCAAATTCCTGCATTCGATCACGTACATTTTCAGCAAGATCCGGATCCACATCAAAGTAATCTTTAATGGCATAAGGCGAACCGGCTTTACCTTTGACAATTGCGGGATTATCAGCTTCAATGCCAAATTCAGGGTAAGCGGTAGTTGTCGCGTGCCGGATGATTCCGGTGAACCACACATGGCTATACCCCATTTTCCTGATGTTTTTTAATACACTTTTACTGAAATGGTTAAATTTTGAGCATCCGTTTTGCGTTATTTCTCCATGTGGCACATTAGCTCCTTCATCATTCCTGAAAAGCCGTGTAAAAACCTGGTAAATATTAATTCCCATAATACTCTAATTAAATTGTGTGGTAAACTTGAAGCTAATAAATATAACAAAAATCGTCCAACTAAAAAAGATCGCCGTTTTTTGACGATCTTTTTATATAGTGCGTGTAAGAAAACTCCAATAATTGCGCTGCTAAGAAAACGGTTAAGTTTTCGTGTGCGTTTATTGATAATCGCTAATTGGAGCGCAAGTACAAATCAGGTTGCGGTCGCCATAGCCATCGTCTATACGTGCAACAAAAGGCCAAAATTTATTGATGCGTATCCATTCCAGCGGATATGCAGCTTCCTTACGTGTATAAGGGTGTGACCAATCATCGGCTGTAACTTCCTCTGCAGTGTGCGGAGCCATTTTCAGTAAATTATCTTCCTGATCGGCCTTGCCGGACTTAATAGCTTCCATCTCTTTCTTGATGGAAATCATGGCTTCGGTAAAACGATCCAGTTCCTGAAGCGATTCGCTTTCGGTAGGTTCAACCATTAGCGTATCGTGTACCGGGAACGAAAGGGTTGGTGCATGGAATCCATAATCGACTAAACGTTTGGCAATATCCGTAGCATCTACACCATATTCCTGGCGGAAATTGCGACATTCGAGAATCATCTCGTGTGCACAACGTCCGATTTCGCCTGTATAAAGCACTTCGTAGTATCCTTTAAGTGATGCGACCAGGTAGTTAGCGTTTACTATAGACATTTTAGTAACTGCCAACAAACCTTCTGCACCCAGCATTTTCAAATATGCATGCGTAATAGGCAGTATGGATGCACTTCCGTAAGGTGCAGCGGCTACAGCTTTTAGGGCTTTTTCGCCGCCGGTTTTAAACACCGGGTTCGAGGGTAAATAGGGTTTCAATTTATCGTTTACACAAATTGGACCTACTCCGGGACCACCTCCTCCGTGAGGAATGGCAAATGTTTTATGCAAGTTAAGGTGGCAAACATCGGCACCAATAATACCGGGGCTTGTCAATCCGACTTGGGCGTTCATGTTGGCTCCGTCCATATAAACCAATCCGCCATTTTGATGAATAATCTGGTTCATTTCCCGAATACGGCTTTCAAAAACCCCGTGCGTAGATGGATACGTAATCATGAAAGCAGCCAAATCGTCTTTATGCTCTTCTGCTTTGGATTTCAGATCATCAATATCCACATTACCATTTTCATCACAATCTACAACAACTACGTTCATCCCTGCCATTACACCGCTCGCCGGATTTGTTCCGTGAGCCGAGGAAGGCACAATAACTACATTTCTTTCTCCTTCGCCATGGTCTTTATGGTATTCGCGAATTACCATGAGACCGGCATACTCACCTGCTGCTCCGGAGTTTGGTTGCAATGAGCAGGCGGTAAAGCCGGTTATCTCAGCAAGATCATTTTCGAGTTCTGTAATCAGTTCTTTGTAACCATCTGCCTGATCGACGGGTGCAAAAGGGTGCATATTGGCAAATTCGGGCCAGGTTATCGGGAACATCGAGCTTGCCGGATTCAATTTCATGGTACAGGAACCCAGGGAAATCATGGAGTGATTCAGGGCTATATCGCGACGTTCGAGACGTTTGATATAGCGCATCATTTCAGTTTCGCTGTGGTAGGTATTAAACACCTGCTCCTGTAAATATTTCGAATTTCGTTTAACTTCGTTGGGGAAGCGAACATCTGACTCAGCGAGAATTTGTGGTTCAACCTCTTTGTTGGCTACCCTTGCAAACACATCAATAACATCCATGATATCCTGCAAATCGGTCGTTTCATTCAGGGAAATACCAATATGCTTTGCATCTATGTAATTGAAGTTCATTTCTTTGCTTAGTGCCAGCGATTGTATATCGCAGCTTTTGGTACCTTCAGGCAACTCAATGTACAATGTGTCAAAGAAATGTTTATTGAGTTGTTTGTACCCCAAATTCTTTAATTGTTTTTCCAGGGTAACCGCCATGCTATGCACATGTTTGGCTGTATCTTTTATGCCCTGGGGTCCATGATACACAGCATACATACCGGCCATGGTTGCCAGCAGAGCCTGGGCAGTACAAATATTGGATGTTGCCCGCTCACGCTTAATATGTTGCTCTCTTGTTTGCAACGCCATCCGGAAAGCAACATTTTCATGTCGATCTTTTGAAATACCAATAATGCGGCCGGGTATTGCACGTTTAAGTTTTTCTGTTGTTGCAAAATAAGCTGCATGTGGCCCTCCGTATCCCATTGGAATACCAAAACGCTGAGTTGAACCAAAAGCAACATCGGCTCCCCATTCCCCGGGCGGGATTAATATGGCAAGCGCCAGAATATCAGCACCTACAGCTACCATGCTCTCATTTTCGTGAGCTTTTTCAACAAATTGGCGATAATCATCAACTTCACCGCTTGCTGCCGGGTATTGTACAATAGCTGCAAACGTAGTATCGTCAAATGTAAATTCTTTATGATCGCCATAGACGATTTCAATACCTAATGGTTCTGCTTTGGTTTCAAGAACAGCCTTTGTCTGTGGGAAAACATCATTTTCGACAAAAATTTTATTGCCTCCTTTTTTGAATTTACGTGCCCGTTTACTGTGCATCATAATCATGGCTTCGGATGCTGCTGTTGCTTCATCGAGCAAAGAGGCATTGGCAATGGGCAAACCGGTTAGTTCGCTTACTACTGTTTGAAAATTAAGCAGCGCCTCAAGTCTCCCTTGAGAAATTTCAGCCTGGTAAGGGGTGTAAGAGGTGTACCAACCGGGATTTTCAAGTATATTTCTTTGAATAACGGCGGGCATTGCGGTTTCGTAGTACCCCATACCAATAAATGATCGGAATACTTTGTTTTTTGTGGCCATATTTCGTATGTAGCCTAAATACTGTTGCTCACTCATTGGTGCTGAGAGCTGCAATGGTTTTTCGGCACGAATTGAAGTTGGTATTGCCTGGTCAATTAATTCATCAATTGTATCTACACCAATTTTTTTAAGCATCTCTCCAACCTCTTCAGGCCGTGGCCCAATGTGGCGGAATTGAAATTTATCGATTAGTTTCATTTGTATATAATTTTGATTTTTATGGTCGATTTGAGTTAGCCATGACATGTTAAATATGCGCCATCATAATTTGGAATACCCTTCTACTCCCAGCTTCCGTTCGTGCTGAACAAGTTGTGTATTTTTTGCCAACTGACAGATCATGGCCCGATTCATTGCGTCTTTCCTTATATATAAAAATTAATTGGTAAATAATCAGCCCAAAGTTAGAAAGAAGATTATGGTTTTAAAGAAAAGTTTCGTTTTTTTGCTATGTTTAACAACCAAATAGTAAAATTTACTACCATGAGAATATTTATCGCATTTATAGGGATTATATTACTGACAATTAACGCAATTACAGTTAAAGGCCAGTATGAAATTACAACAATTAAGGGTGATGTTTATTTCACTACAACATATAAAATCACTACAGAAAACGATTTTAAGGAGCTTTCTTATCTTGATCATAAAGGTAAGAAGCGCTATCTTGATTATGAATCCATTTTCACGATCGAATCACCAAAAAAACGATCTGTTATTTATGAGCCACAGGGTAAAAACGACTATTCGTTTGAGAATATGAAATCGATTGTCGAAGGCCGCATTGCCGGAAAAAATACAGATAAACTTTGGATTCCTTTTACGATTTCATTTGCGGCAACCACCTGTACTGGTTTTCTGGATAAAGGCGATTTTTTTATTGCACCGGTTGTGCCGCTGGGTACTACCATCAGCATTGCTTTGTTTGGATGGGGCACCAAGCCAAAATTTCCGGATAAAGGTAAGTTTTATGAAAATGGCTACAACGA
>CAYPSX010000011.1:0-41848 GCA_964413185.1 uncultured Bacteroidales bacterium | reverse complement strand
GCAAAATATTGTGTTTTCCAGCTCCTGTACGGTTTACGGGCAGCCCGAAGAATTGCCTGTAACCGAACAAACACCGGTTATTCGTCCGGAATCACCGTATGGCAACACGAAACGCATCAGCGAAGAAATTATACAGGATTTTGCCCACGGGAAGCAAGCTTTTTCCGGCATTGCATTGCGATATTTTAATCCCATTGGCGCCCATCCGTCAGCATTGATTGGCGAGTTGCCGCGCGGCGTGCCCAATAATTTGGTGCCTTTTGTAACGCAAACGGCTGCCGGCATACGCAATCAACTTAAAGTTTTTGGCGACGACTACAACACGCCCGACGGAACGTGCATTCGCGATTACATTAACGTGGTAGATTTGGCCAAAGCCCATGTGGCGGCCATTGACAGGCAAGTTGAGAAAAAAACGAAAGCATCTTTTGAAGTGTTCAATCTGGGAACAGGCCAGGGCGCATCGGTGCTCGATGTGGTTAAAGGATTTGAAAAAGCCACGGGACTTAAACTCAACTATGCCATGGCGCCGCGTCGCCCCGGCGATGTAGAACAAATTTATGCCAATGCAAGTTATGCCGAAAAGGAACTCAACTGGAAAGCAGAGAAAACACTGGAGGAGACACTGGCCTCTGCATGGGAATGGGAAAAAAAGCTCAGGAATATTCCCTAATTCAAAATAAGTCATTTACTTTGAAGCGTAAAACAAACAATATCAGAATAATGAAAAAAACAATCCTCATTACCGGCGGTGCCGGCTTTATTGGTTCACACGTGGTTCGCCGTTTTGTGAACAATTATCCCGATTACACCATTGTAAACATGGATGTGCTTACTTATGCCGGGAACCTCGAGAACCTGAAAGATATCGACGATAAGCCCAATTATATTTTCGAAAAAGCCGATATTACCGATGAAAAGGCTGTGAATGCGCTTTTCGATAAATATCAGTTCGATGGTGTAATTCATCTCGCAGCCGAGTCGCACGTAGACCGCTCCATTGAAGACCCCATGGCTTTTATCCGAACCAACGTTTTTGGCACCGTTGCTTTGCTCAATGCAGCGCGCACATTTTGGAAAGATAACATGGACGGAAAACTTTTCTACCACATTTCTACCGACGAAGTGTATGGTTCATTGGGCGAAACCGGACTGTTCGAGGAAACCACAGCTTACGATCCCAAAAGTCCGTATTCGGCAGCCAAAGCCAGCTCCGATCATTTTGTGAGGGCATACCATAACACATACAATTTACCCATCGTTATTACCAACTGTTCCAATAACTACGGCCCCAACCAGTTTCCCGAAAAATTAATTCCGCTGGCTTTCAACAATATAAAAAACATGAAAGAAATCCCGATTTACGGGAAAGGCGAGAATATTCGCGACTGGCTGTATGTCGAAGATCACGCCGCAGCTATTGAATTGGTGTTTCACAAAGGCCAAAATGGCGAAACATACAATATTGGCGGAAAAAATGAATGGACAAACATCGACCTGATTCGCGAGCTTTGCAAAATTATGGACAAAAAATTGGATCGCGAACCCGGAACATCTGCCTCACTTATAACGTTTGTAAAAGACAGGGCCGGACACGATATGCGGTACGCCATTGACTCACGGAAAATTGAAAATGAGTTGGGATGGAAACCCTCGTTGCAGTTTAGCGAAGGACTCGAAAAAACCGTAGATTGGTACCTGGCCAATGAGAAATGGCTTGAGCATGTTATCTCGGGCGATTACCAGGCGTATTACGATAAAATGTATAAAGAAAGGTAGAAAATGTTTGACATTTTCAAACGAAATAAAAATCAGGCAAATCTTGAACATGTGGGAGTGGATATGCACTCCCACCTTATTCCCGGCATCGACGATGGCGTTGAAAGTATGGAAGAAAGCCTGCAATCGATCAGGCTTTTACACGATGCAGGCTACAAGCATCTGATTACCACACCGCATGTAATGAGCGATTATTTTCCCAATACACCGGAAAATATCCGCAGCGGTCTGGAAAAAGTGCGCAAAGCCGTGGCCGAAGCCAATATTCCCGTTACCATTGATGCTGCTGCCGAGTATTACCTCGATTTCCCTTTTTTTGAAAATTTCGGAAAAGAAGAACTGCTCACCATCAACAAACGCTTTTTGCTGTTTGAACTTTCATTTCTTAATCCGCCCGAAGTACTGAAAGAAGTTGTTTTTCGCATGCAAACAGCCGGTTTGATCCCCATTTTGGCTCACCCCGAGCGTTACAGTTACTGGTTTCGCAACTTTGAAATGTTTCGTGAACTCAAAGATCGCGGCGTTTGGTTGCAACTCAATATCAACTCATTTGCCGACGAATATGGTGTTCCTACGCGCAAACTGGCAGAAAAACTGGCAAAAGAGGGCATGGTTGACCTGATTGGCACAGATTTTCATCGTCCGCAACACATCCAAAGCATGCACAAAGCACTACGTAACAAACATCTTGCAAATCTGATTGAATCGGGTTCTTTACGAAATCAGGAATTGATAGAGTAACAGCAATTATTAGCCGGCAGGGAGATTAATTTTTCAGTATCAAAATATTTACGACTATGCACCTGTTGTTCCCATCGATAAGCTTTTCAATAAGTATATACTCACCATTGATATTTCATTTTGATGACTAAATCATAGTATAATGGATTTTTTTAAGGATGTTAATTTGGAAACCGTACAAGACAGACTGTTAGAATTTCTGTTAGAATTCAGTTTTGACTTTATTATCGCCATTTTGATTTTATTAATCGGTATTTTAGTTATTAAGTTGGCTAAAAGACTGATACGAAAATCTTTTTCTAAATTTAGTATAGAACCTTCACTGGCCACTTTTGCAGTTAGTTTTTCCAGTTTCTTGCTGTATGCCGTACTCATTGTTACTATCGGATCGACCTTAGGCGTAAAAACATCCTCGTTTGTGGCCATTATCGGTGCGGCGGGTCTGGCCATTGGTTTAGCTTTGCAGGGAAGTCTTGCTAATTTTGCCGGCGGCGTGCTAATTTTGGTATTTAAACCATTCAAGGTAAACGATTTAATAGAGGTTGATGATAAGATGGGCATAGTAACCCAAATCGATATTTTATACACACGCCTTGTTACCTTCGACAACCGGATGATTACTGTTCCCAATGGAACCATGGCGAATTCCAACATTGTGAACTGGACAATGCGGGATAAACGCCGGGTAGATATGTCGTTAAAACTGAGCTATGATGCCAATATCAAAGAAGTTCGGGAAATAGTGGTCGGTGCAATGAAAAAACACCCCCGCATATTCCAAGACCCCGCGCCCGATATGTGGCTCGATGCCTTTGGCGAATACGATATGAAAATTGCCGCCCGCTGCTGGGTAAGACCCGATGAATGGTGGCCGGTTTATTGGGAGCAACTGGAAGCTATTAAAGAAGCCCTTGATAAAAACGGAATTCAAATTCCCATTCCCAAAAAAGAAATATCTTTTAGCGATCAGAAGGATGCTGAAAAAATTATGAGTAAAAAATAAGTGAATAGTTTAGAACATCTTAATTATGGTAAGCTTAAGCGTAATGAAGTAAGTTATCTGATAAACATCACTAAATTTCTTATGTTTAACAAATCATAAAGTTTTTTTGGGCAGCATATTCTATTACGTACGTACCCTTAAACTAAGGATTCTATGCAAGTTTTTGTCCTAATTTTCTAAACTATCTATAAAAAAATTCTAAATTTGGTTCTTGAAAACAAATATTAAAATGGCGAAAACAGCCAGTTAAAAAACCAATACCGTGCTGCAAATGCGGGATGCGGGTCTGGAGTTTGGAATGATATAAAATCTGATAAATGGAAAACGGAACAATTGATAAATTTCAAAACGGAGCGACTTGGCTTCGGGCAGATTTCCATTTGCATACCAATGCTGATGAAGAATTTGATTATAAAGGATACAGCAATGATTTTAGCCGACAGTATATAGATCAGCTTAAAAATCAACAGATTGGTGTTGCAGTTATTACGAACCATAATAAATTTGACAAGTGTGGATTTGTTTCTCTACGCAAAAGAGGCCGAAAGGAAGGAATAGGGTTAATCGCTGGCGTTGAATATTCCTTAAAAGAGGGAATCCATATATTAATTGTTTTTGATGACAAGTGGTATCAGGGAGAAATTGATCACATCAATAAATTTTTGGATAAAGCTTTTTATGGCATTTCCAACTATGACAAACCAGTATACCTAGATTCGAAATTAGATTTAAAAGAGACCGTTGAAGCATTGGACGAAATAGGTCATGATTACTTTATCGTACTTGCTCATATTGATTCGGCAAACGGTTTGTTTAACGTACTTAGAGGTCGAACAAGAGAGGCTTTTATTAAGCAAGAAGCATTTCGAAAAGTTATAGCTGTTCAAAAAAGTGCTAATGCGGACAACTATAAAGAACTTTGCAAATTAGCCAAGCGCCCAATAGCATACGTAGAAGGTTCTGACAATGCACATGGTGGGATTGAGGCCATTGGCACTGGCCGTGTTACTTATATTAAAATAGGGGATTTTAATTTTGAGTCTTTAAAATATGCCCTTACAGATTTTACATACAGGGTTGCGCCAAAAACCAAGCCCAAAATAAAAAATTCCTATATTAAGTCGATAACGTTTGAAGGAGGTTTATTGGATGAAACCAGAATTGACTTTTCCCCGGAACTGAATACCCTGATTGGAATTAGAGGTAGTGGAAAATCCTCAATTCTTGAAATTATAAGATACACATTAGGGATTCCTCTTTCTGACATAGCTGTCGATCCCCGATATAAGGATGGTCTCATTGAATATGTACTAAAAAGTGGAGGTAAATCAGCTGTGACTGTTGTAAACGAACAACAGGAAGAATACCGAATTGAAAAAATATATGGTCAAAAAGAAGATATCTATAAAGATGGATTTTTGCAACCCGGAATTTCGATAGAAGCCGTTTTCGACCATCCCGTTTATTTCGGGCAAAAGGATTTATCTAACAAAGATGCAGATTTTGAAGCTGATCTTATTCAACGCCTGATTGGAACCAGATTAAAGCCGGTACAATCTAAAATTAAAGCAAGAAACCAAGATATTGAAAGCTTGATTTCGGAGATTAAAAAATTAACCAATCTCAAACAGCTCAAAAAGGAAACCGAAACGCTCATCCAAAATTCGAAACACCAACTTGAATTATACAAAAAGAAAGGTGTTGAAGAGAAACTGAAGCAACAGACGTTATTCGATTCAGATGTTTCTAAGATATCGCAAACGGCAAGAAGTATATTTAACTTTATTGAGGAGTTGAATTCACTTATCACCAACCATGAATTCTTTTTTCAGCAGGAAATTTCAGGTTCAGAATTAAACAAGGAGTTTTTTGAAAGCTCCAAGCAATTGATAATTGAATTAAAAACAGAATTTGAAAAGCTAAAAAAGGTTCAAAATGCTTCATCCCTGATTCATGATAAAATCAAAGGGATACTGTCAAAAATTAATGAAAAGAAAGAAGGGCTGAAAGAAGAATTCGCTAAAATTAAGCGTGAAGTAAATACAGACACAATTAACCCGGATGATTTTCTTAAATTGAACAGACAGATGGGTACGGCCCAACTTAAGTTGAAAGAAATAGAAAAATCAGAGAAAAGGAGAGTTGAATTAAAGAATACACTTCTTGAAAAATTGTCTGACCTGAACAACTTATGGCTCGAAGAATACAAGCTTCTTAAAACAGAAGTTGATAGGATAAATGAAGCTGAGAGTAAATTGACCATAGACGTACTATTTAAAGATCGGCGAGATAAATACATTGACAAACTAAAACAAGTGTTCAGAGGATCAGGCATTAGGGAAACGGCATACCAGGAAATAGAAAGCACATATAAGGATTTCATTGAAATATATAAAGACACTTCAAGACTGGAAAATATTTTAAATGAAAATCAAGTGGTTGATTTTAAGAAAAGGTTTTCTGAAAATTTAAAAGAATTGTTGACCTATAAAGTTGAAAATAAAATTGTGATCAAATACAATAATAAACCCCTGGATAAACATTCTCTGGGTCAGCGTGCCTCGGCGTTAATTTTATTTCTGTTAACACAGAAGGAAAACAACGTGCTCATAATAGACCAACCCGAAGATGATCTGGACAATCAAACAATTTATGATGAGGTCATAAAAGAATTAAAGAAAATAAAGGGCAATATGCAATTCATTTTTGCAACGCATAATGCCAACATTCCGGTTTTAGGTGATAGCGAAAAAGTTGTCGCTTGTAGCTATGATGAGAAAAAAATAACGACTCATTCAGGTACAATTGACAACCACCAAACCCAGCGATTCATCGTTGACATTATGGAAGGTGGGGATGAGGCCTTTAATCGAAGAAAGAATATTTATAGTATATGGAACATTGAAAAAATTAACCAGAAATGAATGCAATTGAATTACTCGACATAATCAGTACAGGAGAAACCAGTAAAGTGCAGTTTAAGGAGAATTTGCCCAACCCTGAAAGCATGTTACGAGAAATTGTGTCAATGTCAAATTCATTAGGGGGTATGATATTACTTGGAGTTAAAGATAGAACCGGAGATGTGATTGGCCTGTCAGCGGAGCAAGTAGAATATGCAGATAGAAAGGTATCTGAATATGGAGATAATATTAAACCGACTGTTTATTTGTCAACTGAAGTAGTAAAAGTCGAAAATAGTGGGACTGAAAAAAATATTTTGGTGGTTCATGTCAAAGAGGGTATTAATAAGCCATATAAAACACCTCAGGGCGAGATCTATGTAAAACAAGGTTCTAACAAAAGATTACTCACAGACAACTCCGAAATTATGCGCCTATTTCAGAGTAGTGGCAATTTAATGGCTGATGAGATGGAAATTCACGGAACCTCTATTGGAGATATAAGCGAAAAGAAATTTTCAGAATATTTTAAAAAGGAATTCGGTAAAACTTTTGAGGAAAAAGGATTGAATTTTGAACAAGCAATAAAAGCTAAACGGGTCGTAAGAAACAATCAACTTACTTTAGCCGGCCTCTTATTTTTTGGTAAAAATCCTCAGGATATTAAGCCGGCATTTACAATAAAAGCTGTTTCTTTTTTTGGTAATAATATTGAAGGAAAACAATATCGCAGCAAACCAAAAGATTTGACAGGGTCAATTCCTGAAATTTTTGACAAAGCAGTGGATTTTCTTATGAGTAATCTTGATTCTATTCAAACCGAAGAAAGTTTTAATATACAAGGTAAGTTGGAAGTATCTAAAGTGGCTTTAGAAGAACTTCTCCAAAATGCTTTAGTTCACAGAGATTATTTCAAGAACAGCCCAATAAGATTACTCATTTTCGATAATCGAATTGAGATTATTAGTCCTGGTTGCCTTCCTAACAGTTTAACGGTTGAAGATATTAAGTATGGTAACCCTGTAATCAGAAATAATCAGTTGGTCGCTTTTAGTACACACACATTACCATTCAGCGGCTTAGGATCGGGAATAAAGCGTTCGTTGGAAGAAGAACCTGAAATTGAATTAATAAATGATGTAAATGGAGAACAATTTATTGTAAAAATCCCCAGACCAGCCAAGAATTCATGAAACTCCAATTAAACCCAAAAACCCAAAAACTCAGGGACGAGAAACGGTTAAAGGTTAAAAACATAACAGCCCATTTTTGACCAATTTCAAGATGTTGAACATAAACACATAATCAAGTTTGAAGACCTGATCTGATAAAGTCGGCCCGCTGTCACGAATACCGTTTTCATCTTTGAGGTGGTAAAGAGCAAAAGACCAACCCGCGGTTGAGGACTAACAAGTCTTTTCCCTCCCGAAATCCCACTAAACTATTTGCTTTCACTCTTTGTTTAATATTTGTTAGCTGATAAAGTAATTTTAAATGCCTTATTATGAAGAACTTTATTTTAGTTGCAATCATATTATTGGTTGTTTTTCCATCTTGCAAAACAGAAAAAGAGGGACAAAAACAAACAGCAACTGTTGAAGTACACAGAGATTTCGATGATATTAAACGTAGCGGAAAACTTAAAGCCCTGGTGACCTACAGTGCTACAAGCTATTTTTTGTATCGCGGCCAGCCTATGGGTTATGAGTATGAGCTTTTGCAACGTTTGGGAAAGGCGCTTGAGTTGGAAATTGACATCCGAGTGACCAAAAACCTTGACAATATGGTAAGTCAACTGAACCGGGGCGCGGTCGATATTGTTGCGCACGGATTAACCATTACAACCGAACGAAAACAAAAGGCAGCTTTTACCGATTATCTTTACCTCACCCGGCAGGTGCTTGTGCAGAAAAAACCCGATAATTGGCGGCAACGCTCATGGGCAGAGAATCAAAAATCGCTAATTCACGATGCCATTGAACTTATTGGCGACACGGTTTCTATTCGAAAAAATTCCTCCTATTTCGATCGCATTAAAAACCTTTCCCGCGAAATTGGTGGCAAAATTCATATTGATACCTTAGAAGGCAATTTATCTACCGATGAGATTATAAAAATGGTTGTAGATGGTAAAATAAAATATACCATAGCTGATGAGAATCTGGCGAAAATAAACGCTTCGTATTATCCAATACTGAATATTGATGTGCCGGTAAGTTTCTCTCAGCGAATTGCCTGGGCAACCCGGAGCAACAATCCCGAATTAAAAAAAGCCCTTGATGAATGGATAAAGAAAGAACGAAAAAATGCCGAATATTACGTCATCTACAATAAATATTTCAAGAACAGCCGCGATTTCAGAAGACGGATTAGAAGCGACTTTTATAGCTTGAACAATCAGCAAATCAGCAAATACGATCAACTGATAAAAGAAAATGCCAAAAAGTTAAACTGGGATTGGCGCTTGTTGACCTCACTCGTTTACCAGGAAAGCCGTTTCGAACCTAACGCTAAATCGTGGGCAGGTGCTCAGGGCCTTATGCAAATGATGCCGGCCACAGCCAAAGAAATGGGCGTGAAAAACCGCACAAACCCTAAAGATAACCTCAAAGGCGGAACTAAATACCTGAATCATCTTTACGAGCGCTTTGCTGATATTACCGATTCCGTGCAACGAATTAAATTTACCATGGCGGCATACAATTGCGGATATCAGCATGTGCGCGATGCGCAAAAACTTGCCGATCTTAAAAAGCTCGATCGAACTATTTGGGATGAAAATGTCGCTGAAATGATTTTGGCATTAAGTTACCCCAAAAATTACAATCTGGATATCATTGATTATGGTTACGTTCGCGGTATTGAACCCTACAAATATGTAGAACAGATATTTAAGCGGTATTCACATTACCAAGCGTTTATAGCGAAAAATCCGCTTGATTTGGAAACAGCTATGGTTTTTTAAAAAAAGATAACATTTTTATCAAGGAATTGATTGAATTGGAATTTAGGTGAAACCTAATGGCAATTTTGAACAGATTTTTATTTTTTCTGTTTCTGCTTCTGTTTCCCCGCGTCCTCTTTTATTTGACTAATCGCTCTGCGCGAAATACGTCTGGCGAGGCTGTGCAGCCTTCGGGCAACTTCAAGCAGTTCTACTTCAAAACGGATAATCGATACTCTGTTATCGTCAGATTCAGATAACCGGGCATATACATGCTTATGAACTTTCGCATGTTGCCCGGAGAAGGATTCTTTACTGTCCAATACGGCAACAGCTTCTTCTTTTTGTTTATGTTGATAGGCGCGAATGGCTTTCTCCACAAACTGATTGGCATTTTTATATAAATCAGTGAGCATTTTTTGTGTTTCTTCGCTAACGCTAAATCCTTTGTCCAGGCGGTGCTCGGCGGCTTCAACAATACTTGTCGTGTATAAATCGCCGGCATTTTCCATAATATTGGCTATTTCTGTTTGTCGCTGAACGCGCTCCATCTCTTTGTCTGAAAGTTCCAATTGTTGTATCTGACTAATGTAACTCAAAATTCTTTCATGCCATGCATCCAGTTTTTCGTCTTTGTCGCGCAGGTTTTCGAGCTGGTATTTTTCGCCTCGTATGGCAATAGGTATACTTTCGCGTGCAACGGAAAGTAAATCTTTTCCCATTTCATTCAGTGATTTTTCCACCATGTCAATGGCCAATCCGGAGTGTTGCAAATAATAATCATCGAGTAAGGGCACAGTCCGGTCTGCTTGTGCCCTGTCTGGCAACAACCATTTAATTCCTTTGGCAATAGGTTTTGTGAATGCTATGAAAAGCAGTGCATTACTAACATTGAATATGGTGTGTGCATTGGCAATTTGCCGCCCGATATCATCAGATGATATTTCATCTACAATTTGAGCAAGTTGTGGTATAAACGAGGCAAAAATAATTGCACCAACCGTTTTAAACAAGACGTGTGCAACTCCTACCTGAAGTGCTGCCCGGGGTTTGTCAATGGTGGCCAGCATGGCTGTTGCGCATGTGCCTATGTTGGCCCCGATGATGATGGCAATGCCGGTTTCGATGTTGAGTAATCCCTGAGAGGCAAGCACAATAACTACACCTGTGGTGGCTGATGAACTTTGAACAAGTGCTGTAAATATGGCTCCCAATATAATACCATATATGGGAAGTGCGGTGTTTTTCATGATTTCGATAAACGGCTCATAATTACGCAGTGGCATGGTGCCTTTGGTCATGATGTTCATGCCCAGAAATACAAGCCCAAGACCAAGAAAAATGGTTCCGTAGTCTTTAAACTTTCGCTTTTTTGAAATCATGGTTATTAAGTAGCCTACAGCAACAATTATCAGTGCTGAATCGGTTATCTTAAACGCAATTATTTGTGCTGTTATGGTTGTTCCTATGTTGGCTCCGAGAATTATACCCAGTGTTTTGGAAAATTCCATTAGTCCGGCAGAAACGAAACCTACAACCAATACCGTTGTTATTGATGAGGACTGTATTATCGCTGTTATACCTGCGCCCGCTGCCATTGATGTGAAGCGGTTTTTGGTCATCCTGGCCAGAAAATTTTTAAGGCGGTCGCCGGCTACAGATTTAAGCGCATTGGTCATTTGCACCATTCCAAAAAGGAACAAGGCCAGCCCTCCTGCCAATGACAGTGATATTTCCCACCAGTTTATTGTTGTAATGGCCTCTGTTTGCATTGAAATGAACTTTTATAAATCTGAAAATAGCGGTTTTATTGTTTAAATCATAAAAAAACTTACTGTTTTAGCGGCGTCTGCTCTTTTTTGTCAACTACGGAATGAAATAACTGCAAATACGTGGTTTTATTTGCTTCTATGGAGTACCGCTCTTCTATGGTTTTTCGTCCGGTTTCCCCAATTTTCTCGCGAAGTTCCGGGTTTTCAATTAAATTTGAAAGTATGTTTATCCACTCTTTTTCGGTTGAGGCCAGGAATCCGTTTTTTTCGTGGATAATTATTTCATTGTTTACGCCCACCGGCGACATCACTGCGGGTATGCCCATCGACATGTACTGCAATCCTTTAAACCCGCATTTTCCTTTGGCCCAGTTGTCATCGGGCAGGGGCATAATGCCGATGTCAATTTCTTCCAGTCGTTCAATTTCATCTTGTGCTGTCCAGGGAATATTTTCAATTTCCATACCTTCGTGCATTATTTGGGCATCAGCTATTACGCGTATTGTGAGCTTATCGGCGTATTTTTCTTTTAGCTTTTCCAATACAGGAATAAGCAAACGGAAATGTTTGAGTGTTGTGCTGCTTCCAGTCCAGCCAATTCTTACCTGCCCGGCGGCAGATTTTTTTGTTTGTTTTTTATGATATGATGTATCAATGGTAGTAGGGATTACAGCCACATTGGCGTTGTGTTTCTTAGCGTAATCGGCCAAATAATTGTTGCCTGCTATAATTAATGAAGCTAATTGGCAAATTTCACCGGTTTTTTCGGGCCGTTTCAGCCATTTGAGCTCTTTGTTGGCGTCGGAAACGTCGTTCAGCCAAATGGCATCGTCAAAATCAAAGATGATGGGTACGCCTTTTCGGTGAATTTTTTTCTCGAACCGGGTTGTGCCCAGCATAAAAGCTTCGCGGTATATAAAAGCAGCATCGTATTGCCGGATTTTTCGAATGTGCGATGCCCGGCGGAAGTACGATTTTACAACGATAAAAAACTTTAGAATATAGTTTCTGGCTTTGTAAAAATGTCTGTCGTCCCAGGCAGTTAATAAGTTAGCGTATGTTATTTCAAATTTGTTTTGTTCCAACCATGGAATAAAATGTTCGCATCGGAACCGCTGACCGGGCGATCGGTTAAACCGATGGGGAACAATATATAGAATGCGTTTTTTCACAGATTTAAATAGGTTGAATGATATTTTTCAATACCATCGGTTAAAGAAAAATATTCTTTTGCGATTGTGTTGAGGTCTTCGGCATGTATGGTTTTATTGTTGAAATATGCTGTTAAAGCCTGTCGGTACTCATCTTCAGAAAACTTACTGACAAGAAATTCCGGGAAATGTTTTTCAAACAACATATCAACATCACCTACACCTTTATTGGTAATTACCGGTATGCCCATAGCAAGAATTTCGGCCAGTTTGGTGGGCGAAGAGGCTTGTTTAGAAAAAACCGGACGAATAAAAAACACGGAAAGATCGCTCAGAGACAGTAAACTGGGTACATTTTCCCGGGGCACACCTTTGCAAAGGATTTTCTCAGCCGGGATGTTTAATTTCTCAGCCTGCTCTTTAATTTCAGCATCATTTTCGCGCGAAATGAACAGCATTTTGGCGTGTGGTTTAAATTCAAGCAGCACTTTGAAAAATTCCAGCATTTCGGGCAGCATATACCACGAGCCGATTGACCCGAGGTAGGTTAAAATGAAATCGTCGTTTTGTATGCTCAAAGCTTTTTTGAAATGTGCTTTTTTCTCGGCCTTTATGCCACGCCATGAAAAGTGGTCAAAGTCTGTGCAGCAGGGAATAACCGTAATGTTATCTTCCCGGTTTAGCATGAATGGCCATTTCCGGATAATTTTTTTGCCGGCGTGCGTCAGGCTGATCACTGCATCGGCTTCTGCAAACAGTAATTTTTCTTTCGTTTTAAAATAATTGTAAATAGCTGCGAAAAGCGGGTTGCTCTTGTTCCAAATACCACCCTCCACGCGCTCATCGGCCCAAAAGCCGCGCATGTCGAACAAGAATTTTACTCCGAACTGTTTTTTTAGCGTTCGGCCTGCCATGGCCGGCAAATAGCCGCGGCAGTGCACAATATCAAACTTTTTTTCCTGGTGAAGCTTTATTGCTTTCTTCTGCATGCGGCGAAAGTCAATCATGGACGACAAAACCGGCGGTTTTGAAGTGTAGCCGAGCGGTTGCCAGTTTATATTGTGTTTCTGTGTTTCTTGTTCAATGGTGTTCTTTAATTGAACATACCGGTCGGGTTTTTCAAAAGATAGCAGCGTAATGCGATGCCCCTTGCCGGTGAGGCCTTTTAAGTATGGTAAAACCTGCGACTGACCCAGTGGGTCGGTCATTCCATCGTACGATATGTATAAAATATTTTTCAAATTATTGGCATGCATCCGTTAAATGGCAGCAGAAAGCGAAAAAACAGTGCCAAAATACAAAAACTGCTTAATGCAAGCAAAAACCAGCACAAAAAAATACCGGTAAATATTCAGATGCATTTCATTCTGAAAACCTTATCTTCGCAAAAATAAAGATTGTAAATACCATAGGAAGCGACGAATAAATGGACTTTTATAATATATGGGATGTTTTCATAGTGCCGTTATATGTTTTAGTGGCATGGGGCATTGCGTTCAATATTTCAAAAAAGAGAAAACAGAACGATCCATCTTTTAAATTTTATCATTGGGGTTTGCTCTACAAAATGGGTGGAGCCATTGCGTTATGTCTCATTTATCTTTTTTATTATGGCGGTGGCGATACTACCGGGTATTTTCACGGCGCGTTGGTAATGCGGAATTTGTTTTTTGAAGATATGGGTGCATATTTCAATATTCTTGCCGGAAATTTAACTCCTGAGAATTACAGTGCCTTTACCCCGGAAACCGGCTTCCCCGGGTATTATCGCGATCCGAATTCATTTACCGTAATTCGTTTTACTTCTGTGCTGATGTTGTTTACTACCGGAAGTATTTTTCAGGTTTCAATCCTAACAGCAATTCTTACTTATAGCGGCGTGTGGCGTTTGTACCGAATGTTTGTAGATATGCACCCTCAATTTTATGTTTACTTAGCTGTGGCGGTACTTTTTATCCCTTCTGTGGCTTTTTGGGGGAGCGGAGTTTTAAAAGATTCGTATACCTTGTCAGCCGCCGGCTGGCTAATTTACTCTTTTTACAATATTTTCTTTAAACGACGGCGTTTCCTTTTTCATACGGCAACGATTATAATTAGTGTTTATGTGCTCATTTCCATCAAGGCATATATCTTTTTCGCTCTGTTTGGCGGTATTTTAATATGGATTATTTTTCACTGGATCAACAAGTTGCAAAGTGGATTCTTCAGACTGTTGGTTTTTCCCATATTGGCATTCATGTTTTTTGTTTTGGGGCAGTATTTTGTTTTCAATCTGGGCGAATTTGTAGGATCTTACTACACGTCAATGGATGCATTGTTGGAAAAAGCTATTATTACACAAGACGATTTAACACGAGACTATTACGGTGGCAACAGTTTCGATATCGGTGAGCTCCGGCCCAATCTGGAAAGTATTTTTTCAAAGGCCCCGGTTGCTATGATTGCCGGCCTTTACCGGCCATTCATTTTTGAAGCCCGAAACCCGGTTATGTTTATCTCCGGTCTCGAAAATCTCTTCTTGTTGTTACTCTTGTTTTATGTGCTTTTTAAAGTTGGATTACGAAAGTTTATAACCATTATATTTGATGAGCCCGTACTGCTTTTTTCCTTTGGTTTTACACTTTTATTTGCATTCTCGGTAGGTCTAACAACGGCAAATTTTGGTGCTTTGGTCAGGTACAAAATTCCTTTGCTTCCATATTATGTGGCCGCATTGTTTATTATTTATAAGATAGGACTTCGCGAAATTAAGGAAAAAAGAGAGACTTCGGAATAACTTTTATGCGATGTTGCGTGGTGTTCGTGTAAGTAAATGGTACGTTTATCTAATTTAGCGCTTATAGAGCAATATTACATCGCTGATTAACAATCTATTAACGCTCTTCTTCGTATCTTAATATATACAAATATCACTTTATCCGTGTTTGAATTTTATACGGGTCTGTACATCAGCTTTCTTAAGAGAAATTGAAATAATTCAAAAAATCCAATAAAAGAATATCACCATGAAGAAGTTATTCATCATTTTTTCGCTAAGTGTGTTGTTCGCACAAGTCGGTTTTGCAACGAACATTCAAATTGAAAATGTCGTTATTGTGGAACGAAACGATGCCGACAAGTTTATCATTGTCCAGTTTGATTTGTCCTGGGACAATAGTTTTCGTGTCGATGACGGTGCCAATACTAACTGGGACGCTGCCTGGGTTTTTATGAAGTACATTAAAACCACAGCTGGAGATGCCGCCTGGGGACACGCCTCACTGCATGGCTCAGGGCACAACATTCCCGGCAACTATACCGGTGATCTTGGGTCAACAAGCGGAGTAAATAAAGGTATTTTTGTTTACCCAAGCGTCATTTTCAATGGCACTGCAACTCTTGAAGGCATGAGGCTTCGATGGGATTATGGCGATGATGGATTACTTCCCGAAGATGAAGTTGATATCCGTGTTTTTGGCGTTGAAATGGTTTACGTTCCTGAAGGTAACTTTTACGCCGGAAGCGGTGGAGCCGAAGCAAACCACATTCATGCCGGTGGCGAAGCTCAGGATGTACCTTTTCAGGTTACAAATGCTTCTTTTGAGGTTTCCAATGTAAGCGGGAATATATGGGCAACCGGTCAAGTAGCCAATGGAACGTTTGCATCAGGTTTCCCGACCGGTTACCAGGCCTATTATGTAATGAAACATTCTATTACGCAACAAGCTTATGTAGATTTTTTGAACACGTTGGATTATGCACAGCAGGATGCACGAGCAGAAATTTCTCCTGACGCTGTTGCAGGAACATATACTCATGGTGATTACAGAAATAAAATAAAAATTAATACATCGGGTTCTAGTGGTGTATCACCGGCAATATTTGAAACCGAGCACCCATATGTAGCCAACAATTATATATCAAAACAAGATTTACTGTCCTACCTGGATTGGGCTGCACTGCGACCAATGACAGAACTGGAATATGAGAAGGCCGCACGCGGTCCGTCAAACCCGGTGGCCAATGAATATGCGTGGGGAAATACACGCATTGGAAGTGTTGATGAAGTATCTAATGCCGGAACAGCAAACGAGGCAACAGTTCCTTCAGGATACCAAAGAGATATTACCATTGACCATAATAAAGTGGACAGTGATTTAACCGACTTTCCAATTTTTATTCAACTTGATAATAGTAACTTCGATTTTAATAAATGTCGGGCAGATGGTTATGATCTTAGGTTTTACGATGTTTCGGGAAATCCACTGAGCTATGAAAGAGTGCGCCACAATCAATTAAACGAAAAAGCTGAATACTGGGTCAATGTACCTTCCATTTCAAGCACGCAAAACACAGTCATTACCATGGAATATGGCAGCCTTTCTGCATCTGACGGACAAGATGTAGCCGGAACATGGGACATGAATAATATTTCACTCTGGCATTTAACCGAAGAAAGTGATGGAACAGCGGGCGAATTTATTGATGAGAAAGGAATAAATAATGGTGAGGGAACCGGCGTTTATGCCACCCGTGTTGATGAACAACTGGGATTTGCACAAAGCTTTGGCGGAGCCGGAGCCATTTCGGTACCTGATGATGCAACACTTGGGATAGAAAATAATATCACAGTTAGTGCATGGGTAAAACCACAGGCATTATCAGGTGTAACCTTGTCAGAGTCAGTAGTTGCCGATTGGAACGACAACTATAGCATGAGCAATATTACGCTCAATGGCGACAATATGGAAGTAAATGATTACTTGAACGATGCAACCCGTATTGCGAAACCAATTTCATTAGATGCTATAAAAAAGGTCGGAAGTTCCAGTATCGACTGGACCGAAGAGCTTGGATATACCGTAGTAGCTTACACCAGCGATGGTAAGTTTACAGTTCCTGACGGGGTTACGGAAATTGATGTTCTCGTTGTTGGTGGTGGCGGCGGCGGTGGTCGTTCAGCTACACCAAATGCCTCTGGTGGAGGTGGTGCAGGTGGCGTAGTTTACCAAAGTAACTATTCTGTTACTGCGGGAACCAGTATTGATGTTGCTATTGGAGCTGGTGGTGCCGCAGGAGACGGATCAGGAGTTGCTACAAACGGCGAAAACTCTTCATTTGGAGCTTTTGTTGCCAATGGAGGTGGAGCGGCAGGACAAAATGATACCGGAGACTTTGATGGAGATGATGGAGGATCCGGAGGTGGTTCTGCCTCTACAGGTGGAGCAGGCGGTACAGCATCGCAAGGAAATGATGGAGGAGCAGGTCTGGGAGGTGTCGGCGGAGCTGGCGGCGGCGGTGGAGCAGGCAGTGCTGGCTCAGCCCCAAGTGGAAGTAATGGTGGAAATGGAGGAGTTGGCGTTGATTACAGTAGCATATTTGGAACAACTTATGGTGAAAATGGATGGTTTGCCGGTGGTGGTGGCGGCGGCGCCCAAGATGATACAAATACTCCGGGTACCGGAGGTACAGGTGGTGGTGGAGATGCTGCCCGCATTGCTGCAGATAACCCAAATGCCTTGCCAAATACAGGCGGCGGTGGTGGTGCCGGACATGGAGAAGCGGCTAATGAAGCTGGCGGTAATGGCGGCTCAGGAATTGTACTTGTGCGCTACAAAGACCCCAATTCTGTAAAAATATACACTTCAATTAGCGATAGCGATACAGAAGGCTATCCCGGAAAACAAATATTTACCTCCGACGGTACTTTTACAGTTCCGGCCGGAGTAACAGAAGTAGAAGTCCTTGTTGTTGCCGGCGGTGGTGCCGGTGGTGATAATACAACAACAACCACGCAAACTGGTGCCGGTGGCGGCGGAGGAGGAGGTGTTACCTATAATGGCTCATATGTTGTTACACCTGGTAATAATATCACAGTTACTGTTGGAGCCGGTGGTTCTGTAAATGCTAACGGGCAAGGTGGAAGCGGTGAAAATTCCGTTTTTGGAAGTATTACAACCACAGGTGGCGGTGGTGGTGGATATAGAGATAATGGTAGCGGGCTTGCTGGTGGTTCTGGCGGTGGCGCAGGCTACAACGGAACTCCAGGTGCTGGTGTTGTTGGTCAGGGGTTCGACGGAGGCGATGATTTTAGTGGCAGTCAATATAATGGAGGTGGAGGCGGAGGTGCTTCTGAACTTGGGAATAATGCTAATGTAAATAGTGCGGGAGATGGTGGAAATGGATATGCATCCGACATCTCTGGTCAATTAAAATACTACGGAGGCGGTGGAGCTGGTGGTGCTGGCGATAATGCTGCTTCTGATGCAATCGGGATTGGCGGTCTTGGTGGAGGAGGAAATGGAGGATATGCAGCCCTTCAAAATGGAGAAGGTGGAGAAGTAAATACCGGTGGCGGCGGCGGAGGTTCAGGAAGTGATGGTACTTCTGCCGGTGCCGGAGGATCAGGAGTTGTTATTGTACGCTGGGGGCAGGAAGCAACCAACGGTGGAGAAATTCCCGGTATTGCCCATGGCGATGATCTTTCGGGAAAATATCTTTGGGTAATGCAAGAGCTTACATCTAATAATCCGGATTTTACTCCACAACTCCAAAATATGGACTTGGAAGTTAAAGGAGAAGCTGTAATTGCAGGGAAAGGCGAAGATGCCTATCAACTCAGCGTTTATGATGGTAATCTGAAAGGATACATTAATAATCAGGATGTTTCATCTTCTTTAACAGCAGATGCTTATCAGCATGTTGCCATTACGTACGATGGGTCATCCCAGCGTATTTATGTGAATGGATTGCTTACAGCTACAAGCTCACTCACAGGCTCTATTAATACCAATGCAAATAATTTACTCATGGGTACTAACCTTGAAGGCGTGTTAGCCGAAGTGAGGCTTTCAGATATGAGTCGATCCCAAGCCTGGCTAAAAGCAGAGTATTATGCCGGTACAGGCGATTTAATCACACTAGGTGGTGAAGGAACATTGAATAACGCTGTGTATGGAGGAGCCCCAATTACCGGTTTGAGCGAAGAAGGTCCGCTGCGTGTTGGTTTTGGAGCTACAGCCAGCAGCTCAAGAACGGCCGCAGGTGCTTCTTACTGGGGAATTATGAACCTGAGTGGCAACCTGTGGGAAAGAACAATTACCATAGGAAATGCACAGGGTATAGGTTTTACAGGAGAGCATGGTACCGGACTACTCAATGCCACAGGTCTTTTTACACCGACGAGCTGGGATATTAATGGTTTAGGTTTTAGAGGGGGGCGCTTTGGAGCAGATCTAAGTAGGTTAAGAATTTCAAATAGGGAATTTCAAAACTGGACAAATCCTGATGAGCGAAACCTTGGCTGGGGTGGACGCGGTGTTCGTACTGCACCATAAAATGTGATTGAAAATTTTTGTGAGTATTAATACCAGTATGCCGTTAGTGACAAAATATTGATTACGAATGCAACGACTATTTATCTTTTTGATAATTTTCTTTTCACAGGTCTTTAGTCTGTGGGCTCAACCTTCGTACATGTTGGTAACTACCCAGCCACAGGAAACTGAAGCCGGACAATTTGTTGCAGGTAATCCCGTGGTAACACTTTATGACATTGGTGATAATCCGGTTAACGGAGTTGATATTACCATTAGCGAAGTTGGAGGCTATTCAATTGATGCCGGCACATACACCGTTACAACTGATATAAACGGAGAAGCAGATTTTTCCGATCTCGTTATTGAACAGGCCGGAAATTATACACTATCTTTTGATGCCGACGATGGTGCAGCTCCCGGAGTTCCCAATGTGACTTCTGATGCTTTTGATGTTATTCCCGGAGCGCCGGATCATTTATCTGTGCTTGTTCAGCCGGGAGATACTATTCAGAACCGACCTCTTTCGGGACCGGTTTCGGTTGCTCTTTACGATGCTTTTAATAATGGCATCCCCTCAGTTGATATTACAGCAACTATTAATAAAAACACGTTGAATGGCACTACAACTGTCACGACCAACAGCAGCGGAGTTGCCGGGTTTTCAACTATTTCTGTTGATGTGGGTGATACGGGTTATGAACTTACGTTCGATGCCAATGATGTGGATGCTCCCGGTGTTCCGGATGTAACCTCAAATACATTCGAAATTTTTACTGAATTAGGAACACTTACTATTACCAATCAGCCCGTTAACAGCGTGGTCGGCAACCCAATTGAAGGTACAGATGTAATTAATAGTCCGGCTGTTTTGCTTGAAAATATGTCGGGCAACCCAATTTCCGGAGCGTCAATTACAGCTTATCTTTCAGGAGGAAATTTTGATGGCGCAAGTACCGTTACTGTGCAAACTGATGCATCGGGATATGCTTATTTCGATGCGCTTATCATTAATAGTATCGATGCAGGCTATCAAATAACATATTCAACAGGAACCAATTCTGTTGCCAATGCCACTACGAACACTTTCGATGTGCTAGCTTCGACCGGAACAATGACCTTGACACAACAACCGACGGAAAGTATCGAGGGAATTGCTGTAGACGGACCACCAACCGTTTATATTGAAAATAGCGGTTCGCCCATTTCAGGTGTTGATATTACTGCATTCATCTCAAAAAACAGCTTTAATGGCACAAGCCAGGTTACTGTACAAACCAATGGTTCCGGTTTGGCTGTTTTCGATAATTTGATTATTGACGATCTCGATACAGATTATCAAATTTCTTTTAGCGCAGCTCAGCCCGGCGTTTCATCTCTTCATTCAGCTTTATTCGATGTGGTGGAAGAAGTTGCTATACTGACTGTCCTTCAGCAGCCTACGCTCACCATAGCCGGAGAGGATATCAATGGCCCGCCTTCGGTGCAACTTACCATGAAGGGTTCTGGCGATCCGCCCGGAACACCGGTCAATGTTACAGCATACATCAATAAAAATGGGTTCAATGGAGCCAGTACAATTGTGGCAGACGCCACGCCCGGTAATAACGGTATTGCTACTTTCGATAACCTGATTATCGATGATGCTGATACAGATTATGAAATACTTTTTTCTACCAATTCTTCCGGTATTGCTGACGTTACAACAAATCTTTTTGAGGTTATTCCTGTGGCCGGAACCATGACCATCTCTACACAACCATCTGAGACCATAGAAAATAAAACAATTTCAGGACCACCAACAATTACAATCCTTGATCCATCGCTTAACCCGATTCAAAATATTTCAGTTGAAGCTACAATCAATCAGAACAGCTTTGCATCCGGAACAACTACTTTACTAACAAATGCATCCGGTGAGGCGGTCTTTAATGACTTGATGATAAGTGATGTGGCCAACGATTATCAAATTACATTTAATGTTGATGTGGCTGAAGGAGTTGTCAGTAAAACTTCAAATAATTTTGATGTGGTTGATGAAATTGCCATAATTACAGTGCAAACTCAACCTTCTTTAACCATTGCAGGTGAGGTGATTAATGGGCCGCCTTCTGTTTTAATTGAAGATGCTGTAACAGGAGATCCCATTTCAGGCGCAACCATTCAGGTGTCTGTAAACAAGGGAAGTATTGCCGGCGGAACAACAACTGTAAACTCCAATGCCAGCGGTATTGCAACGTTCAACGATTTGGTAATTAATGCTGATGACACGGGCTATGAATTAATTTTTGGAACAGGAACTTCCGGTATTGCTGATGTAAGCTCAAGTTCATTTGATGTTATATCCAAAGCCGGAGAAATAACCGTAACCCAACAACCACAGGAAACTGTTGATGGATATGTTGTTGAAGGCCCGCCTGCCATAGAAATTATGGAAATTGATGGTATTACACCAATGGCAGGCATTCAGGTTACTGCCACCATTAACCAGAACAGCTTTACGGTTGGCAGTACAGTTGATGTTACTACCAATGCCAGCGGTGTGGCGGTTTTTGACAATTTGATGCTGGACCAGGCTGCTGACAACTACGAAATTACATTTACAACCGATGTAGCCGAAGGTATTCCCCATAAAACCACTGCCCTCTTTGATGTTGTTGATGAGGTTGCTGTTATTTCCGTACAAACCCAGCCGCAACTGACCATTGCCGGGGAAAATATTAACGGGCCGCCATCTGTTTTACTTGAAACACCCGGAGGTAATCCTGTAGCCGGCGGAACCATCTATGTAACGTTAAATCAATCGTCATTTAACGGGTCCAGTACAACTTCAGCTACTACAAACGCTTCCGGAATTGCTACTTTCGATAATTTAATTATTGATGATGCCAATACCGGTTATGAATTGACATTTTCTTCAGGCTCATCGGGAATAGCCCCACAAACCTCAAATGCATTCGAAATTGCAGATCCGTCGGGTGTGATGGTTATTAGTCAGCAACCACAGGAAACAGTTGACGGAGAATCTATTGCCGGCCCGCCAACAATTACGCTTGAAGAAACAAACGGCGATCCCTGGGCCGGTGGTGATATAGATGTTACTGTATCTGTCAATAAAAACGGTTTTACAGGTGGTACGATTACACAAACTACATCGGGCGGTGTTGCTGCTTTCGATGATTTAGTTTTGGATGCTGTTGATCAGGACTATGAGCTCAATTTCACAATTGATATTTCCGAAAGAATTGCCAACAAAACATCGAACCAGTTTGATGTTGTTTCCGTTACAGGTAATTTAGCCGTTACACTGCAACCTTCAGAAACTGTTGCCGGCGATCCCATCAATGGCCCGCCAACCGTAAAACTTACCAATCTTTCCGGCAACCCTGTGCCCGGCGTCGATATTACGGCTACCCTGAATAAGAGTGCTTTCAACGGCAGCAGTACGGTAACTGTTTCAACCGATGCCGATGGAAATGCTGTTTTCTCTAATATAATTATTGATGATTTCGATACAGACTATGCTATAACGTTTTCTGCTGCAGCCTCCGGTATTGCAGATGTTACATCTGATTTATTTGAAGTTACCGATGCGTTGCTGAACATGACTGTAACAACTCAACCGCAGCAAACAGTTGCCGGAAATGCTGTTGTTGGACATCCCGCGGTTACTGTAGACAATGGAAGTCCTATTTCAGGTGTTTCTGTTACTGCTACAATTAATAAAAACGGATTTGCAACCGGCAGCACCATTACTGAAATTACCGATGGTTCCGGTATTGCAACTTTCGACGATTTAATTATTAATACTGCAGCAACAGGATACCAAATTACTTTCAATGCTGATTATTCGGGCGTTCCCAATGCCCAGTCAGTTTCATTTGAAGTTGTTCACGGTTCAGCCGATGATTTTGTCGTTGATGTTGAACCCCAAAATACAACCGCCGGAGAGGTACTGCAAGGCCCGCCTGCTGTAACCCTTATTGATGCTTTTGGCAATCCTGTTGATGGCGAAAATATTACAGTTACTCCAAATCAGCATAGTATTGCCTCAGGAACAACTACGATTGTTTCGGATGCTAACGGGCAGGCTGTTTTCAACGATTTGGTAATCAATACGGCTGCCGATAATTATCAACTATTCTTTACAGCTACAGGCGCATCCGGAAGTTCCGGTAACTTTATCGTTTCCAATGCACCTGCCGATAATATTACCGTTACAACGCAGCCCTCAGAAACAGTTGCCGGTGCTGCAATTAACGGCCCTCCATTGGTTTCTGTTGAAGATGCGTTTGGAAACCCGGTATCCGGCGAAACAATTACCATAACCGAAGAAGGTGGCTATTCGCTTGATGCTGGTACACTATCAGTGGAAACTTCAGCAACCGGAGATGCAGAATTTCCCGATTTGGTTATCTCTACAGAAGGTACAGGATATCAACTACGATTTACTGTTGATGGTATTTTTGTAGTTTCCGATGCATTTAATATTGTACCGGGTACCATTTTTTCCAGGTTTTACGGGGGAAGTCACGCCGGTTACTTTGCTTTTCGCGATAATGGACACCCGCTGGGTCAAACACCCGACAGGATAGAAATTGCAACGCAGCCTCAGGAAAGCGTTGTAGGTACAACAGTTGTTGGCCCGCCTCAAATTATAGTGTACGACAGTTATAATGAACCCGTTGCTGATGTCTCTGTTACAGTTAGCGGACCATCATTCTCCTCCGGCACGCTCGCACTCACAAGCGATGAAGCCGGATACATCACTTTCAGCGATCTTGCTATTGATTCAAAAGGTACGTATAACCTGACCTTTACTGCCGATGAGTATCCTGCTGTAAACATTACTTCCAATGCTTTTGATGTGATTGATGCACTGGCTACCATGAGCATGAGTGTTCAACCTCAGGAAACTACAGCCGGCCAGACAATTGCCGGTGTTCCAACTGTTTCAATTGAAAACTCCATTGGCATGCCCATTCAGGGTATCGATATCACTGTGTATATCAATCAGTTCAATTTCAGCGCCGGCACCATGACCGTTCAAACAGATGAAAACGGACTGGCTGCGTTCAATGATCTGGTTATCAATGAGGCAGCACAAAATTATCAACTTATTTTTGATGCTGATTATTCAGGTGTGCAAAATATTACGTCCAATAATTTTAACGTAACAAATGCCGCTGCTGATGCAATAAATATTTTAACCCAGCCAACCGAAACTTTCCAGGGAGCAACCCTGGAGGGGCCGCCAACAGTTCAAGTAGTAGATGTATATGGCAATGCCGTTTCAGGTGTAGATGTTTCAGTTACAGAAATATTGGAAAATGGAATTGATGCGGGTATTACCACCATTTCAACAGATTCCGATGGATTGGCAGCTTTTTCAACACTGGTGATTAATGATAATGGAACTTTCCAGCTCTCTTTTTCTGCTGCAGGCGTTGCTGATGAAACTTCAAATACTTTCCCGGTAGTTCCGGGAACAGTTGCCAACCGCTTTAAAGGAAGTACTCACAGTGGTTTTGGAAACAGTCAAACTCAGGATAAGCTGCTTGGGCAAACTCCCGTTCGCATGGAGGTACTAACCCAGCCACTGGAGACAGTTGCCGGATTTACCATTGAAGGCCCGCCTGCAATTGCAATTTATGACGCCATTAACAATCCGGTTCCCAATATCCAGATTACCGTTACAGCCATTGGCGGAAGCTTCAATGGAGGTACATTTACCAGAAATTCTGATGAACAGGGAATTGTCACTTTCAACGATCTGGTAATCAATACACCCGGAACGTATCATTTATCTTTTTCTGCAGATAACCACACCAGTACGGTAGACGATATTTCTTCAAATAATTTTAATGTGGTCGATCAGGTTTATACCATGGAAATTGATGTGCAGCCACAAAACTCAACAGCAGGCCAAAATATCGCAGGTGCACCAAAAGTCTCAATCAAAAACTTTATCAACCAACCGCTCGAAGGTGTTGATGTAACTGTTTATATTAATCAGTTCGATTTTGCTTCGGGAACAATAACAATGCAAACAGATGCTAATGGCGAAGCAGAATTTAACGATCTGGTTATTACTGAAGCTGCAACGGGTTACCAATTAATATTTGATGCCGATTATTCCGGTATCAGCAATGTGAATTCCAATTTATTCGAGGTTTCATACGCAAGCCCCGACAATCTTACTGTTGTAACGCAACCCGGAGAAACTTCTGAAGGTGCCGCAGTTTCAGGCCCGCCAACTGTTCAATTACGAGATATTTACAATAATCCAATTCCAAACGGAATTGTGAGTGTTTCAGAATCGGGAGGATATGTGTTTGATGCAGGCACAACAAGTCAAACAACAAATGAAAATGGACTGACTACATTTGGCGATCTTATAATCAATACAGTAGGATCGTATAGTCTTGTTTTTAGCCAGGCAGATGTAAGTGACGAAACCTCGCAAAGTTTTAATGTACAATCCGGAACAGTAGCCAACAGGTTTAAAGGCAGCGGATACAGTGGATTTAGTCAGTTTGAAACAACAAATAAGGAGCTCGGACAAACCCCGACCCGAATAGAAGTCTTAACCGAACCGCAGGAAACGGTACTTGGTTTGGTTGTGGAAGGTCCTCCGTCAATTGTAGTTTACGATGAGATGGATAACACGGTCGCCAATGTTGATGTAACGGTCAGCGTACCCGGAGGATTTGAAGTTGGTTCATCAGCCGAACTAACCACCAATGCTGATGGCGAAATTACATTCGATAATCTACTTATTGGCAGCACCGGAAATTATCAATTAAGCTATGCTGCAGATGATTACCCGGCAGTTACAGCACAGTCTGCTACGTTCGATGTGGTTGATCAGCAATTGTTTATGACCGTTACAACCGAACCTTCAGAAACGATTGCCGGGCAACCAATTGCAGGTCATCCAACTGTAAAACTTGCCAATTCAATTGATCAGGGCTACCAGGGGATTTCCGTTACCGTATATCTGAATCAATATGAATTTAGTTCCGGTGTTGCTACTCAGACTGTTGTAACCGATGCATCAGGATTTGCAGAATTTGATCAGCTTACCATTGACCAGGCAGCAGAAGGCTTCCAACTCCTGTTTGATGCTGATTATACCGGCGTTTTGAATGTTAATTCGGCCAGTTTTAATGTTGTAAATGGCCCGGTCGATCATCTTGCAATGCAAACCGAACCGGAAGATACTGAATCCGGTGCAAGTATTTTGGGGCCGCCAACTGTTGTTGCTTATGATGCTTTTAGCAATCCCGTAAGTTCAGTTAATATTTCTGTAGCTGAAACCGGCGGATATGGTTTTGATGCTGGAACAACAACTGCAACCACAGATAGCGATGGGCTGGCATCTTTCAGCGATCTAGTGATCAATACAATGGGAGCCTACAGCCTTACTTTTAGTGCAACAGGAGTCGATGATCTTGTATCAGGTACTTTCAACATTCTCTCAGGAACCATTTCATACCGGTTCAAAGGAAATACACATAGTGGTTTTTCAAACCGGGAAACTACGGATAAAAAACTTGGCCAAACCCCTACTCGCATCGAAATTGTTACCCAACCGGCAGAAACCATTGTTTCCAACCCAATTGAAGGCCCGCCGGCTGTGATTGTTTACGATGAGGTTGATAATCCGGTGGCCGGCATTAACATTGAGGTAAGTGTAGATGGCTTTTTCGATTCCGGAACGTTACAGGTTGTAACCGATGAAAACGGCCAGGCTGTATTCAGCGATTTGGTCATGGGCTCAACCGGAACATACACACTTCAGTTCAATGCTCCGGCCATTAGCGCCCTGCCTGACGCTACTTCAAACAGCTTCGATGTTGTAAATCAAATGCTCCAGGCAACCATCATCACACAACCACAAGAATCGCAGGCTGGTATTGCCGTAGTTGGTTTTCCTGCGGTAAAACTTGAAAATGATTTTGGACAGGGTTTTCAGGGAGTCGATATTACAGCATACATTAACCAATTTAGCTATGGTGGTGCATCAACCACAACAGTAACAACCGATGCAAGTGGTGTTGCAACTTTTGACAATTTAATTCTTGAAAAGGCTGCACAGAACTATCAAATTATTTTTGAGATAGATTATACAGGTGTAAACAACATTAGTTCCGGTTATTTTGATGTTGTTGCCGGCCCGGCAAGTCAAATGACCGTTTTGGTGCAGCCCGAAGATGGTTTGGCAGAAGCCGCAATTGGCGGAGCTCCTTCGGTTGCCCTGTCCGATGCGTATAATAATCCCATCGGTGGGACAGAAATCACTGTTTCTGAAACAGGCGGTTATGTGTTTGATGGAGGAACAACCTCACTTATTACAGATGCCGGAGGTGTAGTTACTTTTAGCGATTTGGTTATCAATACTGCCGGAACATATACACTCAATTTTTCAACTGCTGGTGGTGTGCCGGATGTACAAAGCGATGCATTCAACATTTTACCGGGCAATATTGCCGACAGGTTTAAAGGTGGTTCTGAAAGTGGTTATATATCCGCTGAACTTAGCAATGAATTATTACAGCAGGTGCCAACGCGCATCGAAATTTTAACTCAACCTTTGGAGTCAACCGTTTCAACACCAATTCAGGGGCCGCCATTGCTCAAAGTTTACGATCAGAACGATTTGCCAATTAACGGTACAGCTGTTACTGCAACGGTTTTGGGAGGAACGCCTTCATTATCAGGAGCAACAACTGTTACAAGCAATGCGTTAGGTGAAATATTATTTAACAACATCAGTATTGCTCAAACAGGTACATTCCAATTACATTTCGAAGTTGCAGGTTATCCGGCAGTTAGTATTAACTCTCAGCAATTCGATGTTATTACACAAACCCTTGCGATAGCCATCGATCAGCAACCGTTAAACACACAAGCTGGCGAAATTATTAACGGGCATCCTTCTGTTGCTATAACCAATGAAATTGGTCAGCCCGCACCAGCCGGTATCGATGTGGTTGTGTACACGAACCAATCGGATTTTTCTTCTGACCCGTCATTTCACACCGTGCAAACAAACGCGTCAGGTATTGCCGTGTTTGACCAGTTAGTTATTGATGTAGCTGCAGATGATTACCAACTTATTTTTGAACCTGATTATCCCGGGTTAAGCACAATTACCTCAGATGTATTTGCGATTACCCCTGCCCCGGCAAATTATATGCAGGTAACCACACAACCCGGCGATGGCGAAGCCGGTTCTACTATTCCCGGCTATCCCGGAGTTGGTATTTATGATGCCTTTGGTAACCCGGTTTCCGGCATTGATATTGATATTGCCGAGAGTGGCGCAGAGCCGCTAACAGGAACAACTTCAGTTACCTCAGACCAAAATGGTGAATCAACTTACAGCGATTTGGTTATCAGTAATCCGGGAACTTATCAGCTTGTATTCAATGCAAATGCTGCCGGCGTTGCAGATATTACCTCCAATAATTTCAATTTAATTTCAACCGGAACTGTGCACCGTTTTAAAGGTGGCAGCTATAGCGGTTATATTTCAAGCGTAATTACAGATCAACCACTAACTGAACCCCCGGAGGTTGAAATCCCGGTATTTACGGTGTTTGAAGCTACGCTTTGTCAGGGAACACAAAATACACAATATACGGCAGAAGCAGCCAATAATGATTCTATTCGTTATGATATCTCGATTACTGTAGCAGGAACGATTAATGATGAAACCGGACTGCTCGACTTGCAGGCTGATTTTTACGGGGAATTTTATGTAAGAGCAACTGCTTATGGTTATCAGGGGCCAAAAACAGATTCTGTCAAGGTTGTGGTTAATGCAAATATTGATGCGCCGGTTTTCACCGACCCCGTTCTTGAAGTATGTCAGGGCGGAACAGAAACTTATGTGGCAACTGCTGTTCATACAAATACCATAGCGTATTCAATGTCGCCACCTGAATCCGGATCAATTGATGCGGGAACCGGCGAAATGATTTGGGCCGCAGATTTCAACGGCACAACACAAATAACAGCCACAGCCGGTGAAGTTGGTGATTGCGGTGGACAGCAACAGACCACAATCAGCGTTACTGTAAATCCTGAAGTAGAAACACCGGTCTTTACACAGGGAGCTACTGAACTTTGCCAGGGATCGCCAAACGAAATTTACCAGGCCACAGCAGCCAACGCTGATTCTGTTATTTACTCTCGTTCGCCAAGTGAAGCCGGAAATATTGATATCAATACAGGTGAAATGAGCTGGAATCCCGATTTTAGCGGTACCGCAGTCATCACTGCAAGAGCTAAAGGTTCTTGTAACGGCGATAAAGATGAAACACGAACAGTTACCATTCGTCCCAAACCATCAACCAGCATAATTAGTGGGCCTAATAATGTAGTATGCAACGCTGTTGGAGAATCTTACAGTGTTACATTGAATACCGGAGCAGACTATGCCTGGACTGTTCCATCAGGCGCAGCCATTACAAGTGGTGCAGCCGGACCCGAAAACAACGAAATTGTTGTTGATTTTGCTGAGAACAATGGATTTATCCGGGTTACAGAAACAAGCCAGTATGGCTGTGTGGGCGATGAAGAGGAACTTCAGGTTACATTATTTGGATGCAATTTAGCTGCAAATTTTGAGGCTTCAGAAACTACAACTTGTGAAGGGAATACTGTGGTATTTACAGATCTATCCACCGGTAATGTTGATACCTGGCAATGGGACTTTGGCGCAGGCGCGGTTCCGCAAACAGCTACCGGAGCAGGCCCTCACACTGTTGAATATACAACTGTAGGCACTTACAGTGTAGAGCTTATAGTAAGCGAGCAATCCCTCGACGATACCGAAACTAAAGTAGATTATATTACAGTGGGGCAGCCGGGAACATGGCTTGGTGCGCTGAACAGTAGCTGGTTCGAATCGCAAAATTGGTCGTGCGGCGTAATTCCGGATGCTGGCGAAACGCCTTTCAACGTTGTCATATCAGCTTCAGCACCAAATAATCCGACCATTTCAGGCGTTGGGGCACGCGTACAAAATATTGAAATAGAAAGTGGAGCAACGCTAAATGTTGCTGCCGGAAGCGCAATAGATGTATATGGAGACTGGCAAAATGATGGAGCTTTCAATTTTGGTACAAGTACAATTGTTTTCCGCGGCGATAATTCCCAAATTAAAGGAAACAATGAGACAACATTCTATAACCTGCGCATTATTGCCGGCAAGCAGCTAACATCTGAATCAGGAAACATAAATATCAATGGTAATTTTGATGCCGATGGAACATTTGTCCACAATAGCGGAAGCGTAACATTTAACGGGGTTGGAGATCAACAAATAACAGGAGATAATGCTTCGCTTGTTTTTAATGACCTTATTGTAGATAAATCTTCCGGCGATCTCACATTCAGTCGCGCAGCAGATGTTGCTGGCGCATTAACACTTACTGAAGGAATTGTTTATACAACCAATGCCAACTTACTTACATTGCTTAATGGTTCCACCTCCAATGAGGGAAGCAATACTGCTTTCGTAGACGGGCCAATCCGGAAAAACGGTACGGGCGCATTCACGTTCCCAACCGGTAATAACGGCATTTGGGCACCCTTACAAATTACTGACCCGGGCAATGCAGGCGATGGATTTACAGCTCAGTATTTTAGCCAGGCAAATGCGAATGCCGACAGGCCGTGTTCAAGCTGCGATGGCGATATTCTTTATGTAAGCGGAGTTGAGTACTGGGATCTTCAGCGTGTTGCCGGAGCATCAACCCCCGATGTCACATTGCACATTAAAGATATGGCCAGAAGTGGCATCTCTGATTTGGGCGACCTGCTTTTTGCTCACTGGAATGGCGCAATTTGGAACAACATGACGCTGGGAACAACCTCTTTAGGTGCTAATGCATGTTCAGTTACCGGAACAGGTTTCTCTTCATATTCGCCAATGGCACCCGCCAGTTCAATGGGAGTAAATCCTTTGCCCGTAGAATTGCTGCGATTTGAAGCCTGGGTTTCAGATGAAAAAGTTAATTTGGAGTGGGAAACAGGTTCGGAAACAAATAATGATTACTTTACTATTGAGAAAACGACTGACGGAGAATTGTTTGAAACGGTTACAACCGTTCAGGGTTCCGGAAACTCAAGCGTTCCGCGGGAGTACAGTTGCACAGACTACAGCCCCCTTGTCGGCTCATCATATTACAGGTTAAGCCAGACCGATTTTGACGGGCAAACTGAATTTTTTCCAATGATTGAAGTGTATTACGAAAAATTATTGCAAACTCCTCATTTGCAAGTATTCCCTAACCCGGCTCAAAGCCATAATTACAATATTCGGGTAAATAATATTGAGAATACAACCTTTGAATTGACTATTTTCGATGATTTGGGCAACCGCCTTTATTCATCGCAGTTCTCAGATGCCGATAATGATGGTTACATATTGCTCACACCCGACAGATTGCAATTGCAGCTTAAACAGGGACTCTATTTTATTAATATACAATCGAAGCATTACCAGTTACGCAAAAAAATGATTATCTATTAACGTGAGTTCAATTGTTCTGATAACTTTTCATTCCGGCTGTAAAAAATAATTCTTGCTGAATAACAGCAATTTTGTTTCTTTGCAGAAAGAAGAAAACCATGCGACACCAGGAACTTACCCGTCAATTTTTCATAAAAACCCGCAAAAAACTGGTTGAAAAACTGGAAGAAGGCGCAATGGTGCTGTTTTTTTCCAATCCCAAAGCCATGCGCAACAGCGACCAGCAATATATTTACAGACAATCGTCAAATATGCTGTATTTTACCGGTATTGCGCAAGCCGAAACCGTTTTGCTGTTGTATGTAACTTCCGATGGCGTTTACGAAGTTCTTTTTATCGAACGTCCCGACCCGAAAACAGCTATTTGGGAAGGACATCAATACTCGTTGGCAGAAGCTTCCGAACAAAGCGGTATTACTGATGTTCGCTACAACGATACCATGAATTCGACGCTGGAAAAAATTGCCCAAAAAAGTACCTCGCTTTATGTCAGTCATCCCGAGCATCATCACACAGCTAATCAATGGGTTGAGCATTTATTGAAAGAATCCGGCAATTTGGAACAAAAAGATATAAATCCGCAAATTAATGCATTACGAGCCATTAAGCAACCGGAAGAAATCACCCTTATTAAAAAAGCTGTAGATATTACCGGGCAGGCTTTTTACCAACTTCTGAAACGCGTAAAACCGGGTGTATGGGAGTACCAGGTAGAAGCTGAAATTATGCATGCATTTATTGGCAACGGAGCTGATGCGCACGCTTTTGACCCCATTGTGGCCTCCGGCAAAAACAATTGTGTACTTCATTACATTCAAAATAACCGGAAAATGCAAAACGGAGAGCTTCTTTTGCTCGATTTTGGCCCGGAATACAATGGCTATGCCGCAGATATGAGCCGCACCATTCCGGTAAATGGATTATACAGTCAGCGACAGCGAGATGTTTACAATGCTGTACTCGATGCGCAAAAAAAAGCCATTGAACTGATTCGTCCGGGTATTTCCATTAAAGAAATCAACAAAAAGGTGCGTTCGCTGATGGAAGAAAAAATGGTGGAACTCGGATTGTTTTCACAAACGGACATTGATAAGCAAGACCCTGATAATCCAATCAGCAGGCAATATTTTATGCACGGCACCAGCCATTTTATGGGTCTCGATGTACACGACGTAGGCGATGTGGAGGCACCGCTTGAACCTGGCATGGTACTTACCTGTGAGCCTGGTTTGTATATTCGGCAGGAAACTTTGGGTGTACGAATTGAAAACGATATTTTGGTTACCGACACCGGCAATATAGATTTAATGCAGCATATTCCCCGCAAGGCAAACGAAATAGAAGATCTGATGAGGCAGCATCATTAAAATAAAGTTTAGGCTCTTTTTCGATTGAAAAACATTTCAAAACGAATTAACAAGAGTTCCCGCAATTAAGAATAGAACGCGGATTCTGCTGATGATTTTTTGAGAAAAAAACAGCGTACAACTCTGCGCTTGTTAGCTCCAATTCTTTCCATAAATTCAAATATCTTCGATAGGCGGATAGTAAACGGATCAGGCCTCAGGTTGTATTTGAATTGCTTAAATATTTTTGTAAAAAATCTAAATTAAATACTTCCGAATCAGTGAAAATCAGCGTATCAACGATATCCAATATATTTTTGCATATTAAAAAGTAAAATTCAGTAAGGATTTAGCATATCATTTATCGCGCTTTTTATTATTCAATCCGTCTAATCCGTGTTCTATTTTCCTGATGCATGCTTTTCAGCTTTTGGATTGTTTTCTTGAGATATGTTGAATTCATTATCGTATTTTATTCCACCACAACCAGTTTTTTCACAGTAGGCTGCATTCCGGGAACAAATATGTAATATATTCCGGGTGCCATTTGTTCGGTATTGAGTGTGAAAAGCTTTTTATCATTGATTTCCAACACGTTTACAATTTCCCCGTTGGAGTTGTGTAACGTGAGCGACGAAGCCTCAAAGTTTTCAGGAAGATGAATGTTGGTTTCGTGCTTGCTTGGGTTCGGATATATTTCGATATTGGTTTCTGTTGACATGCTGTTAATGTTTACTCCACCACTTACGCTCATGCGCAAAGCCACAGGCCTGTGATCGGAAATATCTTCATCATAAGCATTCCATCCGCCCGACAATGCATCATCCAGTTTAATTGTGGCTACATCGGGAACACCATTTTCAAAAGTTGAAAATATTTCGTTGGTTACCAGAATATGATCAAGGTGCGATGGCCAGCTTGGGTACGACCAGTTAGAGGCCGATGATTCTGCTATGGAAAGATCTGCAAAAAGATAGTTTTCAGTATCTTCAAAAAAGGGTTGAAATACGTTATCGTCTTCTGCATCGAGCAAATTGTCGTTCAGGTCGCCCAATAAAATAACGCGATCTGTGTCATAATGTGTGTCGATATAGTCTTTGATCAAAACTGAAGCATCGTAGCGGCGTTTTTCTTCGTCCCACAGATCAGATTCATCCAATGTACCATCACCGCAGCATTTGTAATGGTTATTTATTACAATGTACTCATCATTGCCAACGCGAATTTCAGCTACCAGTGGTGCACGTGGCAATTCACGTTCGTATTGCGTCAAAATTTGATAGTGGTCGAGCAATTCAACAACATCAGTATTGTAAATGTAGGCCATGCCGGTGTAATCGTAATATTGCCAAAATCCGTCCCAGCCCGGCAGCCCTGTTAAAACTTCGTTGAATGACGACTCGCTTTCTATTTCCTGCAATCCGAGCATATCAATATCCATTTCCTCTACAAACTGAATAACGTAGTCAATGGTTGTTTGCCCGTTTTTCGGGAAATGCTCAATATTCCAGGTGCCTGCTTCAAAGGTAGTGTCCGTGCCGAATTGAATATCAGACTGCGCATATCCGGTTGTATTAAATATCCAGAACAGTAGAAATAAGATAATTAGATAGTTTTTCATTATATCCTTTTTTATGTTTTACAAAATTATGTTTTTCCCGCTCTTACGAAAATTGTGCGGTTTATTTCTGCACAAACACTTCTAATAATGTGCCAGAAAATCTGTAAATTAAAAGTTTTTTATGACCAATGTGCTTTTTTTGTTGATGAACAGTAGTTTAGTTGGTAAGATTTTTGACATAAATACAATCGAAATAGCCAATGCGACTATCTTTTATATGCATATTGTTTGTTTTAGCGCCGGTTTTATCTTTATGTCAACCCAAAATTGAAAAACAACGGCTTACATTGTCATTACAAAATAAGCCTTTAGCCAGTGTTTTTGGGGCCATAGAGAAAACAATTGAACGACCATTAATTTATAATCCTGACCGGTTTTCGATGGATAGTGTCGTTACAATTAATGTACAAAACCGGCAATTGAAGAAAGTTATTAATGACCTTTTTCAAGGGCAGTTTCATGTGAAAAAAGCAGGTAAATTTGTTGTTTTAGCAGAGGCCAAAATTAACAAAAACAGAAAACGACAAAATAATAATCCCGTATCTGGTATTGTGTATAATGCTGTTTCCGGACAGGCAATTCATAATGCAGTTTTTTTCGATTTCCAGTGCAATAATATTGAGTTTTCCGATGAAGGCGGGGGATTTTTTATAAAAGATCCGGCAAATCGCAGCGATGTTTTTTTAAGCATAAATAAAAAAGGCTATAAAGACACAATTATAATCGCAACAAAAAACAAAAGAGAAAACCTTGTGGTGGAATTAGTCCCTGATAACGATGAGGTTCAGTTAAATTATCAGAACAAGTACAGCAGTCCAATTGCTGATGTTTTACCCGATTTTGTTGCTGATAAAGCTCTTCAGGATAAACTTATTGTGGCCGAAAATTATCCGCACATCCATGAAAATCATCTTTTCCAGTTTTCTCTTATTCCGTCGTTGGGATCGAACAGGGTATATTCCGGTATCATAGCTAATAATCTCTCAATTAATCTAATAGGTGCGTATAATGGTGCTGTAGCCGGGTTGGAGGTGGCCGGTGTGGCTAATTTTACAAATCATTATGTAAATGGCGTTCAGGTAGCCGGGCTAATGAATTGGGTAAACAAGAATGTTGTAGGGCTTCAAATCAGTGGATTGATCAATGCAAGTTTTCAATCGGTAAAAGGCGTTCAATTTTCAGGAATGCTAAATTATGCGGGCGAAAATTCTAATGCTATTCAGGTTAGCGGCCTGGGAAATATTATACGAGGTGAAACCAAAGGTGCTCAAATTTCCACCGTTTATAATCATTCCTGTTCTAATCTTTCAGGTGTTCAGATATCGGCCTTATTAAATTCAGCTGTTGATACACTAAGTGGTGTGCAATTGTCACTTGTCAATTATGCATACTATCAAAATGGTGTGCAAATTGGGCTGGTAAATATTGCTGATTCAACAAACGGCTTTTCACTGGGGTTAATTAACTATGCAAAGTCTGGATTCCGGTCAATTGGATTTGCAAGTGATGAGGTTTTTTATACCAATGCACTGTTTCGCTCAGGAACAAAAAAGTTTTATTCTGAATATGCAATGGGGTTTGGGACTTACAGTCAATCTGCTATCGGCTTAGGTATAGGAATTGGAGGTATCATTGATTTGAATAAAAAGTGGGGAGTGAATTTAACAGGCATAACATACGCAATTGAGGAAAATATGAACGATAAATTCAAATTAAGTGTACTCAACCGTTTTAAAATACAGGCCCGTTATCAAATGTCAAAGCATTTGGTTTTTAATACAGGCCCAATTGTAAACGTCATGTTTTCACGTAATAAAAACACCAATACCGGAGAATATGAATCAAAAACTCCTCCTTACCACTTTTTTCAGGAAAGCTACCCGAAATTTAAGCTATATGCCTGGATTGGGGCTCAGGCATCTGTCAGTTATGTTTTTTAGCGTACAAACCCATCGATGAACTTTTAAAATAATTTTATAATCAACGCAAAAATTATTTACCTTTGCCAAATCATTGGTTCCCAAAACGGATTTTTTCCGTGGGATGAAAAGGGAATGCCGTGCCTCGCCCACCGCAGCATGCGGAGGTGGGAATTCGGCAACAGTTCCCGCTGCTGTGATCCCCAATTCAGGGGCTGGCCTAAGCCACTTTTCTTAACAGAAGAATGGGAAGGCGCCAGTTACCCGGGGAGAGTCAGAAGACCTGCCAGTGTTAAGACAGATTTTGCAGCCTGCGGTGAACAGGAAGCTGATCATACTGCGTTTTAAAGCTATCCACAGTATCGTCTGCTGCAATCTGATTTTTGAACTTAAAATTGTAGCAGAATGACAAACCAATTAAACCACTTTTATTTTATTTCGGGCAAAAGTTTGCTCAGGAAAAATGCCTCTTTTTGCTCCAGTTTGAGATTCAAAAATCGCGTAACCAACTATTTTATCAATTTTTAAAACTTTAGTGATGAAAAAGATTTATTTGATTTTTGTTTCGTTAATTTTTGCTGCGTTTATGTTAAACGCCCAGGATAGCTATTTGACAAACGGCAACGGATTTGTAGCCGAAGACATTCTTACAGAGTACGATATGCTATCAACTTTTGATATTAAAGGGCACATGTTTTATGGCCATACCGGCGACACTATTATCGCCATCAACATGGAAGCCGGCGAAGAGGTCGCTCGTTATGGTAAACCATCCGACTATTCGTCGTTCCCGAGCTTTATATTTGCCAAACCTGAGCAGGGCGAAATTTGGGCCGGATTTACTGTTACCGGAAATACCGATGACCGTATTTATCGAATCAATACAAGCACAGGAGAATGGGAGCAAATAGCTACGCTTGCCGGAAATTTCGATTTGGTTGCCGTAGGCGATAGTTTGCTCGTTTCTGCTGCTGTATACGGCGATCCCAATAAAATTTACATACTCGACACAACAGGGAATAACAATCACCGGGTTGCGATTGAAACCGGTGGATATTCTGCCGGAATGGGCACCGATAATCGCGGCAACTTGTTTTACGCAACGTCAATGGATGTCGATAACTTTGTGTGCTCGTGGACTATTGAGCAACTATATCCGGTAATTCAAAATACCGATGCTTCTCCATTAATTTTGGATGATGCCGGGAAATTAACAGATATCCCTTTTGGGGCTTACGATTGCGAGGTTGATGATAAAGGAAACCTTGCATTCAACATAAACAATTACTCCGGCGATAAAATTTTGGCTGTGTGGAATGGGGTTTCAGGCAATGGTAATAACTACGATACCTTGGCTTTGGCCACAGGCGACAGCGATTGGTTTACCATGGTTAAAACCCGCGGCGATTTCCTCAGTCCGGGCACTGAAAATGGCGTATTCACGCTCAGTTACACCCGTCCCGTAGCCAAAGTTAACGGTACTGATTATGCTCCTGAATTGGTAGAGGATTTTGATCCTGTGCAGGCTTTTTTATCTACAGAAACTATGTTAGTCCCGTTAAGTGGTCATTTTACAGACCCCGATAATGATGATGATTTTACTTACAGTGTGGCTTCTGTTGGGAATTCCGATATTGCCGGCGCATCTATTGTTGAAAATGATCTTCAAATTACAGTTGCAAACCCGGGGCAAACGACCATTACCATTGAAGCGCAAAATGCAGGACGCTCGGTAACAGCCGAAATTGTAGTTGGCGCATATTACGAAATAACCGGCGACTACACAGTGGCTGATTTTGAGAATCTCGAGTTGGGAGAAAATGATTATTGGAACGGGTCAGACGGTTCAGGCGGTTTTGAATCCGGGAACATTGCGTTTGGCAACACTTATGACAGTGAATACGGTTCATGGGGCGAGTGGGCATATTCCACAATGGCCGATGATTCAACCGCCGGATATGCCAATCAATATAGCGCTATTACTGCTGCGGGTTTTGATCCAATTGTTTCACAGGGAGCGACTTACGGTATTTCGTATGCTTCATCTTTTGACCCGCCGGCTATTAAATTTACCGATAATAAACCCCACGAGGTGAAAGGTTTTTTCGTAACCAACAGCACGTATGCCGCTCTTTCAATGATGTATGGCGATGCTTATGCTAAGAAATTTGGCGGCGCAACCGGGCTGGATCCCGATTGGCTCAAACTTTCCGTTTTTGGCTTCAAAGAGGGCGAAGTTATTGATACGGTTGATTTTTATCTGGCCGATTTCCGTTTCAACGACAGCAAAAAAGATTATGTTTTGCAAACGTGGCAATGGGTTGAGCTGAGCCAGATGGGCTATGTAGATAGTTTGCAAATGAGCCTCAGTTCTTCAGACATAGGCGATTGGGGAATGAATACACCGGCTTACTATTGCGCAGATAATTTCTATGTCGGTGAAGCTGAAGTTGGCGTGCAACCACTCGCACAGCAATCTGCTCAAATAACTGTTTACCCGAATCCGGCCCAAAATTATATTTCCATTTCTACAAATGCGGGCAGGGAATTTCAGGCAAATTTATTTGATGCAACCGGCAAATTAATTATTGCAGAAACAAACCTGGAAAATGGACAGGCCCTCAATATTGCCGATTTACCTAAGGGAATGTATGTTTTGCAGGTACATACGAATTATGGAGTTACATCAAAAAGAATAATTAAGGATTAAAGCCTAAATGACAAAAGTCACGCCGTGAATTGTTCGTTAATCCCTGAAAAATAATAGTTTTTCAAACGTTAATAGATAGTTCACGGTGTGACTAAAAAGAAAAATAAATGCGAAAATACATCTACATAGCCTTATTATTGTGCATCAGCATACACGCCAATGCACAATATATTTCCGAAGTACTGGAATACAAACCTGCACCCGGCCAGCTTATTAACGAAGCGCCGTGGGGTATTCCTTCATCTGCGGAGAGTATTGTGGGCGGAGTTAGCGGAAGCCTGAGCCTTGGTGCCTGGGGCGGATACGTGGTTTTTCGCTTTAACAGTGCTGTGGAAAATCATCCCGACAATCCGTTTGGCGTCGATTTCACCATTTTTGGCAATCCTATGCAAGACTGGAGCGAGCCCGGCGTGGTTTGGGTTATGAACGATGAAAACGGAAATGGTGTGCCGGACGATACCTGGTATCAACTGGCCGGCAGCGATTATCATTTTTCGAATACGGCCCACAACTACAACGTAACTTACATCAATCCACAATCGACACAAGCTGCCGATGTGCCCTGGGAAGATAATCTGGAAAACAGCGGGTTCGTGTATGCCAATTCATCGCATACGCAGCCGTATTATCCGCTGGCCGATTCCTTCCCGCAAATCAATCAGGAGCAATATCAGTTGCACGGTTCGCGCATTTTTCCGGAGGTCGATAGCACATCGTTCATGGTGAAAATATACAAACGCGGCTTCGGGTATGCCGATAATCAATTCCGCGGCACAGCGCCGTACGATGTGCCTGATAATCCGTACACTACAGAAATTGAAAATTCCGGCGGCGATGCTTTCGACATTAGTTGGGCTGTTGATTCCGATGGAAATTACGTACAGTTGGACGAAATTCACTTTGTGAAAGTGCAAAACGGCGTAATGGTGCACGGCGGCTGGCTTGGCGAAGCTTCCACGGAAATTACCGGAGCTGTGGATGTTGCCCCCAATGTAGCTGTTACCGGTGAAAATGAAATGGTTGGAATGCGCGATTTGCCCCCGGTTATTCGCGTGGAAACATTTCAGGCAGAGGCGTATGCGTTTTTAAACGGGAAATTGCAAGCCGGTGCCAATCTTGTTTGGTCGGTGAACATGGACGGCGCTTCGGTTAATGAAAATGGCACGGTTACCGTTACACAATCGGGCAATTTGGAACTGACCGCAGCTTTGGAAGATCAACCCGAAATTAAAACCACCAAAACTGCACAGGTAGACTTGGGCAATGCCATTCACAAAATTGAAAACCATACGTTGAAGCTGTATCCCAATCCGGCAAAAAATCACATCCGAATTGACCAAGCCGGAATCATAAGTATCTATTCTTTAGCAGGAAAAGTAATATTGACCAAGTCGGTTTCTGCAACAGAAACCATCAACATAGAAACTCTGCCAACCGGCGTTTATCTTGTGAAGTGTAAGACCGCACAAGGCGTATTTAAAGGAAGGTTGTTAAAGAACTAAAAATCAACTAATTAAAAGCCCGTTAGGACTGACATATCGGTAACAAAAATGTAATAACGAATATTCGCCGCGATGGAGCGCCCAATTAGAAACGAATCAAACCCATCGGCGAAGGTTGAATGAAGAATTATGATAGGAACCAATAAAACGTTGCGTTAACTTTAGCGATAGTTTTTTATAACAAACACGCTAAAAATTAGCAATTAAAAAGCCCGTTAGGGCTGGCATATCGGTAACAAAAATGAAATAACGAATATTCGCCGCGATGGAGCGCTCAAATAGAAATGAGAAGGAACCCATCGGCGAAATGAAAAACAAAACCCAATTGATCAAACACATCTTAAAAATAGTGGCTTGTTTTTTACCGTTAACCTCCTTGTCTCAGGGGATACAAGACTCCGTGTTTCGTATTCCCGAGGTGGAGGTTTCCGGTAATTTGCTGTTTGAAAAAGATGAAGCCGGAATGAAACAAAGCCGCGTTGATTCGGTGGTTTTGCTCGAAAAAATCAACGCGAACCTGTCAGATGTTTTGTCGGAAAACACGCCCGTTTACATCAAAGAATATGGCCGCGGGGCATTGGCAACTGCATCGTTTCGAGGCACAGCGCCATCGCA
>CAYPSX010000010.1:24217-42288 GCA_964413185.1 uncultured Bacteroidales bacterium | reverse complement strand
TGGTGGGCGATGAGGGAGTCGAACCCCCGACCCCTTGGGTGTAAACCAAGTGCTCTGAACCAACTGAGCTAATCGCCCGATATTTTTTAGAACTTCGACAATCTCTTTTTTGTCATTGGCGGTTGCAAAAGTACATACATTTTTTTTACCTCCAAATATTTTGTGATAAAAAATTAAAAAAAGATGATTTGCATCGGTTAAATATTGAACTATTCTTAAAAAATGCGACCTTTGGGCATCAAACAAAAATTTTATAAAAATGAAAAAGGTACTCATTCTATTCTTTCTAACAGTCTTTTCAGTGGCTGTCATTGGGCAGAAAGAAAAAATAACCGTTAGTGATCTTTACAAAAACTATACTTTTAGTGCCAAATCTGTTTATGGCTTAAACTCCTTGAATGATGGCGAGCACTATACAACACTCGAAAATGGTGGCTCAGCGCTCGTAAAAAATAATTATAAAAGTGGAGAAACTATCGATACCCTTATGAAAGTGGATGATTTAGGCAGAGAAGAAATTAAATCTGTGTCGAACTATACTTTTAGTACAAATGAGTCGAAAATAATTTTCTACATAAATCGAGAGCGTATTTTCAGACGATCTTTTTATGCTGACTATTATGTTTACAACATTGAGAATAAAAAAGTGGTTAAGCTAACAGAGCAAGGCAGGGAACGCTTGGCAACGTTATCGCCAGACGGCTCAAAAGTCGCTTTTCTTCGCGACAACAATTTGTTTATTAAAGACCTGGCATCCGGAAATATTAAACGGTTCACCAACGATGGCGAATGGAACAAAATTATAAATGGAGCCCCTGATTGGGTTTATGAAGAGGAATTTGGATATAACCAGGCTTTTCATTGGTCTCCTGATGGCAAAAAAATAGCCTACTGCAAATTTGATGAAAGTAGAGTAAAGAAATATACCCTGCTTAAATACAAAGGACTAAAGCCTGAATTTGAGCAAAATGAACTGTATCCTGAAGTTTATGACTACAAGTACCCCAAAGCCGGAGAAGATAACTCCATTGTAACAGTATATTCGTATGATTTGGAAACCGAAAAAACTGCTGAAATGGAAACAGGAGGGGAAACTGATATTTATTTTCCCCGCATTTATTGGACAAAACAACAAAACACACTGGCCATTGCCAGACTAAACCGTTTGCAAAACCATTTGGATATTATTTACGCCAATTCGAATACCGGCGAATCAGAAGTTGTTTATAGTGAAGATAATAAGTATTACATAGATCAACCACCTTATGAAAACTTAACGTTTATTGACGAAGATAACTTTATCATAATGAGTGAAAAAGATGGTTTTAACCATATTTACAAATACAACACAAAAACGCAGCTACTCACACAAATCACAAAAGGTAATTTCGATGTCATCAGTTATTATGGCTACGATCCGGAATCCCGCATGGTTTATTACAGTTCAACGGAGGAGGGAGCAATTTACCGAAGTGTTTACAAGGTACGCGATGATGGCAGAAAAAAGAAAAAGCTAAGCGCTCAAAAGGGATATAACTCAGCAAAATTTAGCAAAGGATTTGAGTATTATATAAATTATTATTCAAGCACAAACACGCCCACGTATGTCACGCTGCATAATGCAAAAGGGAAAGAAATAAGGATTTTGGAAGATAATGCATCGTTAAAGGAGAAAGTAGAGAAGTATTATGTGCAACCAAAGAATTTTTTCTCCTTTATAACGTCAGAAGGAGTAGAATTAAATGGATGGATAATTAAACCTGTTAACTTTGATCAAGATAAGGAATATCCACTTGTGATGACTCAGTATTCAGGTCCAAATTCACAACAAGTGCTGGATAATTGGGGTGTCGGATGGGAGCAGGTTCTCGCCAGTCAGGGCTTTGTTGTTGCATGTGTCGACCCAAGAGGTACCGGTGGCCGTGGAGAAGAATTCCGTAAAGTAACCTACAAAGAATTGGGAAAATACGAAACCATTGATCAAACAGAGGCTGCCAAACATTTGGGTGAAATAGATTTTGTCGATAAAAACCGGATTGGTATTTATGGATGGAGTTATGGTGGTTTCATGACATTAAATTGCATGACCCAAAGTGCCGACTATTTCAATACAGGTATAGCCGTGGCCCCTGTAACCAATTGGCGGTATTACGATAATATTTATACCGAGCGTTTCATGCGAAAGCCACAAAACAATGCATCAGGCTACGATGAAAACTCTCCAATCAACCATGCGGAAAAACTCAAAGGCGATGTTTTAATTGTACATGGTTTGGCCGATGATAATGTACATCCGCAAAATACGTTTGAAATGACAGAGGCGCTTGTTCAAGCTGATAAACAGTTTGATATGGCGATATATACAAACCGGAACCATAGTATTTATGGCGGTAATACCCGATATCATTTATTTACCAAAATGGTAAAATATTTTATTGATCATTTGAAAAACTGATTCCTATAAAAATTGTTATTTAAATAAATTCAAATAAAAATTAATAATCATGAGTGAAGAAATTAAAAATTTAGAACCCAAAGTACTTTGGGAGCATTTTTATAGTTTAACACAAATTCCACGTCCTTCAAAAAAGGAACGAAAAGCTGTCGATTTTGTTAAAAAGTTTGGCGAAGACCTCGGTCTTGAAACCATCGAAGATCAAGTTGGCAATATCATAATCCGCAAGCCGGCCACCAAAGGAATGGAAGACCGCAAAGGCGTTGTAATGCAAGGTCATCTCGATATGGTGCCACAGGCCAACAGCGACAGTTCTCACAATTTTGAAACCGACCCGATTGATGCTTTTGTAGATGGCGACTGGGTAACGGCCAAAGGCACTACACTGGGCGCTGATAACGGAATGGGCGTAGCTGCAGCAATGGCAGTTCTCTCAAGCAACGATATTGAGCATGGTCCGGTAGAAGCACTTTTTACAGTAGATGAAGAAGCTGGTATGACCGGAGCAAATGCCCTGAAACCAGGTCTTTTAGAGGGTGATATCCTGCTGAACATGGACTCTGAAGATGAAGGCGAATTGTACGTAGGTTGCGCAGGTGGCGAAGATGCCAACATAACTTTTAATTATCAGAATGATAAATACCCGGTGAACTATAAAGCCTTCAAATTATCTATAACCGGCTTAAAAGGCGGACACTCGGGCCTTGATATTCCTTTGGGCCGTGGAAATGCTAATAAATTGCTGTTCCGCCTGATCAATAAAACACAAAATGAATTTGGGCTCCGCATAGCAGATATAAATGGTGGTAGCCTCCGCAATGCTATACCACGCGAAGCTTTTGCAGTAGTGGCCATTCCTGCCGAAGGCGAAGATAAATTCAAATCATACATCAGCGACTTCGAAAAAATTGTTAAGCATGAGCTTTCAGGAGTCGATCCTGATGTTTCGTTTAAAATTGAACCAACCGAGGCGCCGAAATTTGTTATCGATGAAAAAACACAACGTAACTTAACCGATGCTGTAATGGCAGTGCCCAACGGCGTTATTCGTATGAGCGATGCGATGCCAGGCCTGGTTGAGACATCAACCAACCTTGCTGTAGTTAAAACTACAGAAGACAATAAAATAATAGCGCAATGCCTTATGCGCAGCTCAGTTGATACATCGAAAGAAGAATTGGCAGAACGAATTTCTGCAACATTCCGCCTGGCCGGTGCCGACGTGGAGCTTGCCGGTGCTTATCCGGGCTGGAAACCTGACATGGATTCGGAAATTCTGAAAGTAATGCAGGAGACCTATAAAAACAAATATGGCACAACTCCCGAAATTAAAGCCATTCACGCAGGTCTTGAATGTGGTATTTTAGGTAGTGCCTATCCAAACTGGGATATGATTTCATTTGGGCCAACCATTCGCTTCCCACACAGCCCTGATGAAAAAGTAAATATAGAAACTGTACAAAAATTCTGGGTTTGGATATTAGAAACGCTCAAAAATATTCCAAAAAAATAATTTTTGTAACACACAAAAAGCCACCTAATTTAGGTGGCTTTTTTGTTTTACAGCATATAATCTGTTTTTATTTTTTCTTGACGAGAATATTATTTCTACTATATTAGCGGTCTGTTTTCAAAAAAGAAATTAATTGATTTACAGCATAAAAACGAAAGAAATGGACACAACTACAAAAAGTTTACGTCACACTCCGGCTATGCGCTGGCTCATGCTTCTTCTAATTTCAGGATTAACTTTTGGAACCTACTGGTTCCAGGATTTCTTTGGTGGTTTGAAAACCATCATGGAGAACGATATGGGCTTTACAAGTGAAGAATTTGGTAGGCTTATCGGTCTTACCACAATTGCCAACATGTTTGGTATGATCATCGTTGGTGGCATCATACTTGATAAATGGGGCGTTCGAATGGCCGGTATTGTATTCGGTGGAATTGCAACATTAGGTGCATCGATCACCGCAATGGCCTCGGCCGGTTTTTTTGGAGAAGACCACTCGGTTATGCTCAACATGATGATTCTTGGTCGAATACTATTTGGTTCCGGCCTCGAAGTAGTCTGTGTGGTTGCTACACGAACGGCGGTGAAATGGTTTAAAGGTTACGAGCTCGCCCTGGCCATGGCGCTAAATATGGGCCTCGGGCGGTTAGGTAGTGCAATGGGTATTGCCCTGGCACCCGATATTGCCAATGGAAGTGTGCCTTCTGCTGTATCATTTGCAGCCACTTTGATCGGAATTGCGCTAATCATGTTCCTTATTTATTCTGTTTTTGATATAAAACTTGATCGCCAGGAGAAAGTTGAAGGTGAACAAGAAGAAGCCGAAGACTTTAAGTTTTCAGATCTGGTTAAACTTATTACCAACAAGTCGTTCCTATATATTGCCTTGTTGTGTGTGGCCTTTTATTCAGCAGTTTTTCCATTCATACAATATGCACCCGATATATTGATTAATAAATTTGAGTTTTCAATCTTATTGCCTGAAAATGGCAATATTGAACTCTTTGGGTCAACCTCTTTAGGTAATGCCAGTGTGTTTGTGGCACTTTACATATTTGCCATTGCCTTTGCTGCCATCCCTAAGCAAATAAAAAACATTAACACGCGGCGGGTTTACATGGCTGTTATAGCTCTGCTATTTGCTGCATTCCTCGCTTCTATCTGGGATGTGATGGGCATTTGGTTGCAAAATGGTTCTAAAACAGCAGCACTTATTCCGCTGGGAACAATTATTTTCACCCCAATTTTTGGTAGTTATGTTGATAGCAAAGGTAAAGCAGCTTCCCTGATGATTCTGGGAGCATTCCTCTTGATTTTTGCCCATGTTTCCATGTCATTGTTCAACTACGATTGGCTGGCTTATATGGGACTTATTAGTTTGGGAATTGCTTTTTCGCTTGTTCCGGCTGCCATGTGGCCTTCCGTTGCCAAAATTGTGGCAGAAAACCGGCTGGGTACAGCTTACGCTTCCATGTTTACCATTCAAAACTGGGGCCTCGGATTATTCTTCTGGGGAATCGGCGCAATGGTAGATTGGTTCAACCCCAAAATTGTGGCTGCAAAACAAGCTATTGCTGACCAACTGCATGCATTCAACTTGCAGGACAATACCATTACAACCATTCGGAACGGATTGCAGGATATAGGGCTCGCCTCAGGAAAAGAGCGCGAAGTTATTCAGGAATTGCGGTTTGACGAAATATCAAATCAGCTGGCTGCGAACAACAGCCCCGATAAAGTTGAAGAAGTGATGAATTACCTGAGATCGTTGGGCGAAATACCGGCTTACGATTATACATATCCTATTTTAGCACTCGTAGGATTAGGTGTTGTTTCCATTTATCTTGCTTTCCAGCTTAAAAAAGCAGATGCAAAACAAAGATACGGATTGGAACTCCCATCAGGACAAACACCCGATCAGGAAGACTAATTAAAATATATAATACAAAAAGCGCCTCAGGAATGAGGCGCTTTTTTTGCTTTTTGAGCGAGAAAGGTTGAAATGTTGTCGGTGTTTTGGCAGGAAATTGATCTTCCTGCCAAATAAGTTGATAAACTGCACCTTTTCAAACCCAAATAATTTTTAAGTTTGCAATCTCAAACATTTAAATAAGGAACCATGAATGAAAAAATAACAAGAACCATGCGGGATAATCCAGCCTTACGCTGGGGAATTCTGTTGCTTACCAGCATGGTAATGTTTTTTAATTATTACTTCTACGATGCTCTTTCACCGTTGAAAGACCTCATGCAAACCAATTTGGGTTTTTCATCATCTGATTATGGTGCATTTATGTCTGCCTATTCAGTACCCAATGTTTTTCTGGCAATGGCCGTTTTGGGGGGCATCATTCTTGATAAGTTAGGCATCCGTATTACGGGGACCATGTTTATTTTGTTTATGGCAATTGGTTCTGTAATAACTGCTTATGGTGCCTCAGATATGTATTTGGCCGGTGGTCCGGGTTATGCAATTATGAATTCATTCCTTACCGGTTATTCGCCACAACTGAAAATGATGTATTTCGGGTTCTTTATTTTTGGACTGGGTGCTGAAACCAGCATCGTTGTACTATCTAAAATTGTGGTTAAGTGGTTTAAAGGAAAAGAACTTGCGCTGGCACTCGGGCTTAATGTAGCTATTGGCCGTTTGGGTACTGCATTAGCTTTGTTCCTTTCTCCATATCTTATACATCCGGAATGGACAAATGCTATTTGGTTTGGCGTGTTGCTGCTCTGGTTAGGCTTATTGTTTTATATCATTTATATCTTTTTTGATATAAAAATAGATAAACAGATTAAAGAAACCATACCTGATACAGAAGAGGAAGACTTTAAATGGTCTGACCTTCGAGACCTCGTTACAAACAGGACATTTATTTTTATTACCCTGCTTTGCGTAACATTCTATTCGGCAGTTTTCCCGTTTATAAAGTATGCTCCGGATTTATTGATGAACAAATTTGGAATGGAGCGTGATATTGCCGGAAAAGTATCTTCGATACTCATGTTTGGTACCATTTTGTTAACGCCGCTTTTTGGCTGGATAGCTGATAATAAAGGAAAAAGCGCAACGTTAATGTATATTGGTTCTGCGTTACTTCTTGTATCGCATTTAATGTTTGCCTTAACTTCCATAACGCCCTATATTCCTATTTTCTTGCTTGGCGTAGCCTTTTCTTTGGTGCCGGCGGCAATGTGGCCGGCAGTTGCCAAAATTGTTGGGGAGAATAAATTAGGTACAGCTTATGGGTTTATGTTTTCGGTGCAAAATCTTGGGCTTTGGGCATTCCCAATGCTGATTGGAATTGTGCTGGAGAGTTCTAATCCCGGCGTGGCTGAAGCACTGCAAGCCGGCAAAGATGTTGTTTATGATTATACGAATGCGATGCTTCTGTTAGCTAGCACCGGCGTTCTTGGGCTGGTTTTCTCATTCCTTCTTAAGCGAGATGATAAGGTCTCCGGTTATGGCTTGGAGCAACCCAATATTCGGGAATAATCAATCAAATATAAACAACAAAGGCCGCTTTTTAGCGGCCTTTGTTGTTATATATTAAGTCCGGAGATTTATTAATGATATTTAAAACTACTCCCGTGTAAAAATTCCCTCAAAATGCTGGTTGGTGGTATTTCTTTGTCGGAAATAGGGGTGATGTACCTGAAAAATTTTAAAAGCCGGTTGGCTTCGGCAAATTCCGGTTGATCGGGGTAAACTTCTTTTAAAATGGGTTCTGCGTAGTTTTTTAAAATGCCAAGCTCGAACAAAAGTGCTGAATTGAACATAATATCGGCTTCTTCCTGATAGGGGAAAATGTTCATGGCTTCGCCTTTGGTTACACTTGGCCATCGTTTTATGGTGTCGGCTGCGGAATAGCCCCGATATTGATAATCGCGAACAATGCGCCGTATGAGGCGATTGTCTGTGGTTGGAATCCGGTTGTGGCTGTCCATGCACAGGGCAGTAAGCGCCGAAACATATATTTTGTATTTTTTTTCGTCCGAAATTCTGGGTGTAAGGTTGGGGTTAAGGCCATGTATTCCTTCTACAACCACAAAAGTTTGTTCATCTATTTGAAGCTTGTCGCCGGCAAAAAATCGTTTTCCTTCGCCAAAATCGAAACGTGGTATTTCAACGGTTTTCCCATCGAATAATTCCAGTAATTGCTGATTAAAAAATTCTATATCAAGTGCATTCAGGTTTTCGAAATCGTATTCGCCGTTTTCATCTAACGGTGTATCTTCGCGGTTCACAAAATAATTGTCGAGCGAAATGGTAACCGGTTTGTATCCCAAAACGCGTAGTTGAATGGCAAGGCGCTTCGAAAATGTTGTTTTGCCTGAAGATGATGGTCCCGAAATTAGGATAAGTCTTGGAATAGTTTCCCTATGGTGTATTTTATCTGCAATAATCGAAACTTTCTTTTCCTGCAGGGCTTCGTTAACTTTAATTATCTCGTTAATTTCACCATTCATGGCAGCTTCGTTAATGGCTCCCACATGGCTCATTCCAATTACATTTATCCAGTCTTTATGTTCCTGAAAAATACTGAAAAGCTTGTCTTGCAGCACAATATCGTTTATTTCTTTGGGGTTTTGCTGCTTCGGAATTTGCAGCAGCATGCCATCATAGTACTTATTTAAGGCAAATACTTCTAGATATCCGGTCGATGGCACCAAAAAACCATAGAAATATTCGGGCAAATCATCTAGACAATATACCGATGTGTAGAGTTGGCGGCGTGTTTCGAGTAGTTTGGCTTTGTCTTCATAGCCATTTTCCCTGAAAAGTTTAACAGCTTCGGTTGTGAGCATTTCTGTTCGCCTGAAAGGCATGTCAGTGGCAATAATGTTTTGCATTTCTTCGTAAATGGCCGAAACATCATCAACTTCAAGTTTTCTTCCCAGGTTATCTAACTCGCAATAGTAACCTTTTGAAATGCTGTGTTCAATTTTTACCCGCGTTTTTGGGAAAAGTTTTTTTATGGCTTTTATTAGTACGAAAGAAATAGATCGAACGTACATGCGTTTGCCGGCGGGATCTGTAATGTCGATAAACCGTACCATTTTGGGCTTGTATGTGAAATATCCCAACTCTTTTAGTTTATTATTTACAAAAGCTCCCAGTATTGGTTTTTCCGGTGAGGGAATTTGGTCTTTTGCTATTTCAAACAGACTGGTGCCAGCCTCGTATTTTTTTCGTTGCCCTGTGTTTTCACAGATAATTTCCAGTTGCATAGTTTATCGGTTGAGTTCGGTTTTTAAGTATGTTGCTGTATAGCTGTTTTTGTTTTGTGCAATTTCTTCCGGTGTTCCTTGTGCAATAATTTTACCGCCATCCCGGCCACCTTCCGGGCCTATATCTATTATGTGATCTGCGAATTTTATTACGTCCATGTTATGTTCGATCACAATTACGGTATTTCCTTTGTTTACTAACTCTTCAAGTACGAGAAGCAATGCTTTAATGTCTTCAAAGTGTAGGCCTGTTGTGGGTTCATCGAGTATGTAGAGCGTTTTTCCCGTGTCGCGTTTTGCTAATTCAGACGCCAGTTTTACACGCTGCGATTCGCCACCGCTAAGTGTTGTAGATGGCTGCCCGAGTGTTACATAACCTAAACCAACTTCCTGTAGGGTTTTTAGTTTTCGTTCAATTTTGGGAATGTTTTCGAAAAACTTAACTGCCTGATTGATGGTCATGTCGAGTACATCGGAGATGGATTTTCCTCTGTAACGCACTTCAAGCGTTTCGCGGTTATATCTCCTGCCTTCGCAATCTTTGCATTTGACGTGAACATCGGGCAAAAAGTTCATTTCAATGATCTCTACACCGGCTCCTTTGCAGGTTTCGCAGCGGCCGCCTTTTACATTAAAGGAGAAGCGCCCGGGTTTGTAACCGCGAATTTTTGCTTCGGGCAGTTTTACGAATAGTTTGCGTATTTCATCGAAAATGCCGGTGTATGTTACCGGGTTCGACCGTGGTGTGCGGCCAAGCGGGCTTTGGTTCACCTCAATTACTTTGTCGATATTTTTTATGCCGTCGATTTTTTTAAATGGCAGCGGATCTTTTATAGACCTGTAAAAATGCCGGTTAAGTATCGGATGTAGTGTTTCGTTTATTAACGTTGACTTTCCGCTTCCGCTTACACCGGTAACGCAAATAAATTTACCCAACGGAATATCTACATTTACATTTTTAAGATTATTGCCTGTAGCTCCTTTGAGGGTTATGGTTTCGCCTGAACCCGGTCTGCGTTTTTGCGGCGTTTCAATTTTTTTGTCATTTTTCAGGTAAGCTGCTGTGAGTCCGCCATTTTTTGTGATTTCTTCCATATTGCCTTCAGCAATAATATGTCCGCCATGCACACCGGCTCCTGGTCCAATGTCAATTACATGATCGGCAGATTCAATCATCTCCCGGTCGTGTTCAACCACAATTACGCTGTTTTTGGCATCGCGCAGTTGCTTTAAACTGTTAATTAGTTTGATGTTGTCGCGTTGGTGCAAGCCAATACTGGGCTCATCCAGAATGTAAAGCACATTAACAAGTTGCGAACCAATTTGTGTGGCCAGCCGAATGCGCTGGCTTTCGCCCCCTGAGAGGGTTTTTGCACTGCGGTTCAGCGCCAGGTAGCTTAAACCTACATCGAGTAAAAAGCCCAGCCGGCTTTGAATTTCTTTTAAAATTTCTTTAGCAATGGCTTGTTGTTTGTTGCTGAGGTGTTTGTCAACATCATGAAACCAATTATTGAGCTGATCAATGTCCATTGCGCTGAGCTCGGCAATGTTTTTATCGTGTATTTTGAAATAGTTGGTTTCTTTTTTCAGCCGTGTGCCGTTGCAGGTGGGACACGTCATTTTTTTCAGGTATTTTTCATGCCCTTTTTTGGAGGTTTTTAATTCATCTGCATCGAGTTGTGAGAGGTAATTGACAACGCCGGGGTAGGTGAGCATGTACGAAGAGCTTCTGCCCAGCGGAGTGTTTTCAATTTTTACACTTTCATTGGAACCGTAAAGTATTTTGTCGACTACTTCATCGGGAAGGTTTTTGATAGGCGCATCAAGGTCGCATTTATATTTTCTAAGCAGAGCTTCTATTTGCCAAAATATCAGGCTGCTTCTGTATTTTCCAAGTGGAGCAATGGCGCCTTTTTTTATACTGAGATTCTTTTCGGGAATAAGTTTGTCGATATCAAACTCACTCACTTCACCAAGGCCCTTGCATTCCGGGCAGGCTCCCTGTGGCGAGTTGAAAGAGAAGGTGTGGGGAGCCGGTTCATCGTAGCTGATGCCGCTTTCGGCATCCATCAGATGTTTCGAAAAGAATTGGGGTTCATCATGGTCTTTTTCAATGGCCATCATTACTCCTTTACCATGCTTGAGTGCTGTTTGCACTGATTCTTTCAGGCGCTTGTCTGACGTATTTCCCGGTATGAGTTTGTCTATTACTACTTCAATATGATGAATTTTATAGCGATCCAGCTTCAGCCCGTGCATGAGTTCTTTTATTTCGCCATCAATGCGTGCGGTTATGAATCCTTTTTTACGGATTTGTTCAAACAATTCTCTGTAATGGCCTTTTCTGCCGCGCACTACAGGAGCTAAAAGAATAAGTTTTTTTCCGTCGAACCGCTCTTTTATAAGATCAACGATTTGGTTTTCGTTGTAACGCACCATTTTTTTTCCGTTGGCATAGGAATATGCATCGGAGGCACGTGCGAAAAGCAAGCGCATAAAGTCGTAAATTTCAGTGATTGTACCAACGGTGCTTCGCGGGTTTTTATTGGTTGTTTTTTGTTCTATGCTGATAACGGGGCTCAGGCCTGTGATTTTGTCAACATCGGGACGTTCCAGTCCACCCAGGAATTGCCGGGCGTACGATGAAAAAGTTTCAACATACCTGCGCTGGCCTTCAGCATAAATGGTATCGAACGCCAGCGACGATTTTCCACTTCCGCTTAATCCTGTAATTACTGTTAATTTATTTCTTGGTATACGCGTATCAATATTTTTGAGATTGTGCACACGCGCTCCCAGCACCTCGATGTTTTCAGCGTAGTCTGTATCGATTGGCGTAGTATTTTTGGTCTGTGTCATAGAGTCAATAGCTCAAATGATTGTAACGATGCCGGAAATGTTTTTCCGGTATTTTGATTTCGTATGTTTTTTTTCTTCTGTTGGTTAAATAGTTTTCGCGCAACCAGGGGTTGAACTCTTTTAACATGCGATATGAAATTCCATGCTTTTGGGCAAAATCGGCTAAATTTTTTACGGAACCGTTTATTTCAAGTGTGCGCGTTTTTATTTTTGGATATATATCACTTCCGTCAAGGTTAAACCCATGTTTTTCAGGGTTGCTCAATATCATTTTCAATGCAATTAATCGAAATACATACCTTTCGGTTTCTTCCGGCAATAATAAATCGTAATAATTGGTACACTTTTGCCTTTTTATTTGTTTTAACGTGTTGGTGCGTCCGAAATTGTAGGCTGCGGCTGACATCGACCATGAGCCAAATTTTTCATAGTTCCATTTTATGTATTTACATGCAGCACGTGTGGCTTTTTCAAGATGATACCGTTCATCTACTTCATTGTTTACTTCCAAATTGAAATCCCTCGCTGCACCTGCTAAAAACTGCCAAAACCCTACGGCTCCGGCAGGTGAAATTGCATTTTGCAATCCGCTTTCTGCAACAGCCAGATATTTAAAATCATCGGGAATTCCTTCTTCGTTCAGTATTTTTTCAATTGTTGGGAAATATCTGTGGGCTCGTTTGATTAATTGAAAAGTGCTTGAATGCCAGTATTTGTTCACAAGTAGTTCTCTGTCCAGCCGTTCACGAACATCGTAGTATTTCACGGGTACTTCTTCGCCTGCAAATGTTAGTTGGTTAGGTATTTGTGCCGGTTTTACTGTATAAGCGCCCTTTTTGTCCGGTAGAATATCGTTGTGGTTTGTTTGAGGTTTTGCATTATTTGTTATTGACTTAAGCGAAATTAAGACAGCAACAAAAATTACGATTGATATTATTACTGTTTTTGTTGGGTTGAATGTTTTTTTGGTCATCGGTGAACGGTTTTTTGTTTATTAGAGATATCAATTATACATACTCCCCGGGGAGAAAAAATGTTTTTTGATAAAAAGGATTGATTCCACAAGCCGGACGGGCTACTTTGGTTTGACAATTTTTGTTAATGAATACAATGTAATGAAAACAATTGTTGGCCAAATCATAAAAAGCAGCAATGTTGACAGGCCGGCATTGGGATAAAAGTATGTCAAAACAAATGCCAAACTTGTTGAAATAATGGAGCCTGTAATAAAAACGTACGATACTTGCGTATCTGATAGTCCGGCATATGAGAGGTGATGTGTAGTATGATCTTTTCCACCTACAAATGGAGATTTTCCTTTGAGCAAGCGGTTGATGCTCACTGTGGCAGTGTCTGTCAGTGGCATGGTGAATGCCAGCAGGATCGTGATGATTTTTTGCGTTGCAATATGGTCCGAAACGGGAATGGAATGGTTCCAAATAAATTGAATGCTAAAAATGGCCAAAATAGCGCCTAAAAATTGAGAACCATTATCGCCCATGTACATTTTTGAAGGGTGCCAGTTGAAAATCAAAAAGCTGCCCATTGCAGCATACATAGCTGTGAGAATAGTGAGGTAGAACCACATGTGTGGTGGATTTGTTGTGGCAACAATCAAACCAATAAAAAGAAGTATAATTAATCCGGACGGGGTTGTTATGGCGTCCATATTATCTAACATGTTGATCGAGTTCATGATGCCGACTACCCAGAAAATTGTAAGTAAATAATTTAGCGTAGGGTCAGTAAAAAGCTTAATGCAAATGCCAAAATAGACCAATATGAGTGCCACGGCAAGTTGCATTCCGAATTTGAAAAGGGGAGAGGTGTTCAGCAAATCGTCGGCCAGACCCATTAGAAAGGCAATCGTAATCACCAAAATCATGGCAATACTGAAGGACGACGTTAAAAAAGAATTATCGAAAAACAGAATATAGTTTAACAGCGCAAAAATAAAAAGACTAAAAAAAGTAATGCCTCCAAAAATGGGCTTAAACTGTTGCTCCCAGCGTTCAGCACTTGTGTTGGCTTTGTGCAGGTTATAGATTTGAGATCTTTTTATTAAAAATTTATGAATAATAAATCCTAACAAGAAAGTATAGCTAAAAAAAAGGATTAGTATTACTGCGTTCTCCATATTGGTTTACTTTTTCCGAAAAAAATTCTTCTGAGAATATTCAATTTTTTTGGTTCTTTTTCATCTGAATAGTAACCGTATCCATATCCATAACCATATCCATAACCGTATCCGTAGCCGTATCGACGGCGGGCTATATCAACCCCGTTAAAAACAATGCTCAAATTGTCGAGTTTTTTGTCTTTTACCAGGCTGTTGATGTTTTCGAGAAAATTTCGTTTAGAAAGGTTCGATTTTAGCACGTAAATTGGATAATTGGCGCGTTGCATGTTTATCAAAGCATCGGTAACAATGCCAATTGGCGGTGTATCTATGATGATTATATCGTACAAATCTTCGAGTTCTTCAATAAGCGTATCCATTCTGGGGCTAAAAACCAGTTCTGCAGGGTTAGGCGGTACAGGGCCTGCCGTAATAAAATCAAGGTTTTTTTGCTCCGACATATAAATACAATCTTTATAGCTGTGTTTTCCAATAAGAATTGTGCTCATGCCTTTTTCATTGTCAACATTAAAGCCAAGATGAAGTCTGGGTTTACGTAGGTCCATATCGAGAATAATAGCACGTTTGCCCGATATTGCCTGAACACCTGCAATATTGATAGCCACAAAAGTTTTTCCTTCGCCGGAAATTGTTGAGGTAACTGTGATTACGTTTGTGCCCGGACCCGGTGACAAAAATTGTAAATTCGAGCGAATATTTCGAAAGGCCTCCGTAAACATGGAGTTGGGTTTTTTATTGACCAGCAATTGTGAAATGGGCACGCTTTTTTTGTAGGCAGGAACAACACCAATCACCGGAGAGTTGGTGTAGTTTTTTATCATGCTAAGCGACGTAATTTCATTGAACAGCAAGTACCTTACGAATATAAAAATTAAATATAGTAAAACCCCGAGCAGGACTGCTGCGGCCATGATTTGTTTGCGGTTGGGTGCAATAGATTTCAGGTTGGCGGTGGCTTTTTCCAGAATTACGTTTTGCGTAACGTATCCGGCCTGCGAAATCATGTATTCGGCTTTTTTCTGGATTAATTGATTATAAAAACCTTCGTTAATTGAATGTAGTCGTTGCAGGCGCGCATATTCAAGTTTATCGAAAGAAGCATCTTCAAACAGCTTTTTTTCATATTCATCAATTTTTTTCCGATACTCTTCCTTTCTTTCCTGAAGTCGTACAATATTATTGTCAACAAAATCGATCAAAAGGTTTTTCTGGCTTTCGATTTGTTTGTCAATAATTTTAATGCGCATATTGTTTTCAGTGATGTCACTTAGAAGTTGATTCTTTTTATTAAGTAGGTTCTGTAAGTTTGTCAGAATGCTCACCAATACTTTTTCGCTATTTGTTCCGGCAAGGGTGGCTACCATTTCATAAATGTTGAGTTGATCCTGGTTTGCAATCTGCGCTTTAACACTTTTTAGCGTAATGATTTCAAGTTCAAGTGAGATGATTTTTTGTTCAAACTCTTCTATTTTCGCTGTAAATAACGGGAAAGGGCTATTGCCTTCTACCTGAGCTGGTATATTGTTTTCTTTTCTGAATATTTGGATGCGTGTTTCTGTTGTGTCGAGCGTTCTATATACACTTTTTAGCTGCCGCTCAATAAATGATAAAATGCTTTCAACGCTTTCCTTTTTCTTTTCAACCTCGAAACGCTGAAATTCACGTGCAACAGTATTAACTACATCAGCGGCTTGTTGGCTGTTGTTACTTCTGTGTGTTATTTCAATGGAATTTGAGCTACTACTGAGCAACCGTATTTTTAAATTTTCTTTATGCGTTTCAAATATCTGATCATCGTTATATAACTCAAAAAAGTAACGGTTTTGCTTTTCGCTTTCATACATATTTTGGATCGCAGGGAAATTTTTGATGGTTGCTTTTGCCTTCAATAATTTTAAGTCGATATATTCACCTACTTTACCGCTAAAGGTGTGGGTTTTGTCATTCCTGTCGAATTCAAACGTAACTTTTTCAGGCCCATCGAAGGATACATAAATTGGCGTTCTGTAAATACGACTGTCTTTTATTTTGTAGTTGATTTCGTAAGGTGGTGATTTGTAGGTCTCTGTGCTAAGGAAAGCGCCTTCGATATAATATCTTATAGTGAGTGGTAATTTATCAAATACTCTTTTTAAAAATTCTTTAGAGCGAATTAATGCAATTGTTTTATTCAACTTTTTACTATCGTCATACAAATTGTCGAGTTGCAATACCTGGCTGGTTTTTGTGTCTTCTTCTATTTGAATAATTGATTTTGCCTCATAAACCGGCAATGTATACCTAATTTTAAGGAAAGCACCTCCAATTGCAAGTATAATAATTAACAACCCAACCCATAAAGAGCGTACAAGAATTCTTTTAAAGGTGATGATGTCAAATGTATCGTTTATTATGGGGATTTTTCGTTGCTGCATGATTAAAATAAATTGTAAATCAGTAATATAGTTGATAGTAGCGAGAGATAGGGTGCGACTTCGCTCATAGCTCTTTTTACATAACGTGGTCTGCTTTCTACATATATAATGTCGTTTGCTTGCAGTAGTAAATTACTGCCCTGGATATCGCTCAACGATGATATATTGTATTTGTATACTTTGGGTTGGTCGCTTAAGTCTCCGCGAATCAATTTAATATGGTACGCTTTGTCGCTTTGGGGAATTCCTCCACTCATGGCCAGTGCCTCTACGAGCGTTAACCTGTCTTCGGGAATATTGATTACCGTTCCGTTTTCTCCACCTGATTTAAAAACAAATACTTTTCGGTTATTGACACGGATGAGAACAAACGGATTTTTGTAATAGGCTGCATATTTTTCTTCCAAAAACTTTTCAGCCTCGCGTATTGTTTTGCCGGCAACTTCAATTCTGCCCAATGTCGGAACTTTTACTTTTCCATCGTATTCTATCAGGTATTCAACCTCCATTCTGCGGTTGGTGCGGTTTCCGCCACCTTGTACATCGCCGGTATTGATTAACTTATAGCCATCATTTGTAGAAATACTCAGGCTTAAAATATCGTAGGGTTGGAGTTTATACTCCTTATTTTCAGTGGGTTCGAAATCGTTGAATTGAAAGTCTTTCGGGGTTTCAAACATACGATTGGGCTGCAATACGTTGCAAGAACTTATTGCTGCTAAAGGAATAATGAGCCAAAGCCATTTTGTTGGTATCAAATTTCTCATCTTTCATTTTTTGAATCTTCAAAGATAATTGTTTTTATGTTCTTTGACTAATAACTTGTTGTATAACCTTGCCGTATCTTCAATCAATCGGTCATAACTGAATTGGCCGTTTATACTTTTTTTGGCTTTAAGTGCCATTTTTATTCTGAGGTCATCGTTGCAACAGAGGCTTTCGAGACCTTTGTAAAACTTATTTATGTTGTCCGATGGAACCAAAAGGCCATTGGCTTTGTGCTGTACTACGTCTTCAATTCCGCCTACTCTTGTTGAAACAACCGGCTTGCCGGCTGCAAGGGCTTCAATCAGGCTAACAGGTGTTCCTTCGTTAAAAGAAGTGAGTGCAGCAAGCTCGCTCCCGGCATAAACTTCATCTACATCGCGCAACCACGAGGTAAAAATTACATCGGCATCGGGCATGTGAGTCCCGTTTGTTTGGGCAATTAGTCCGGCCAGCTTACAATGGTGTATGAGTGCTTCTCTTAACTCGCCATCGCCCACAATTATGGCTTTTATTCGTTTTTTCGAGGTTTTTTTGAGGCGCGCTATCGATTCAATAAATAGTTTGTGATTTTTTACCGGCACAAGTCTTCCAACTATGCTTATTACAAAATCGGCATCTTCAAGTTGCCAGCGTTTTCTGAATTTTTCCCTCTTGTCTGTAAGATCGCCCCTGAAACGCGACAAGTCG
>CAYPSX010000010.1:0-24207 GCA_964413185.1 uncultured Bacteroidales bacterium | reverse complement strand
GTCGAAACCCAATGGAATAACTTCGAATTTATCGCGGGGTGCGATATTGAATTCATCTGAAAGTTCCGTTTTTTGTTTATTGCTAATCGCTATTATTTTTGTGCTTTTACCGGCCAGGTACTGCTCTATTTTTTTGAATATAGATGTTTTGGCGCCTGAAAAATAGGAGTGGAATACATGCCCGTGGAACGTATGCAATATAACCGGAACTTTTTGCTGGATGGCTGCCAGCCGGCCCAGTGTGCCCGCTTTTGATGCATGGGTGTGCACTATGTCAGGTTTGAACTCTTTAATTATTTCGCGGATTTTCAAATAGGCTTTCCGGTCGTTTATGAGGTTCAACGAACGCTGCATTTCAGGGATAATTTCAGCTTTTACGCCCAATTGATCGAGAATGAAAGTTGAGTCGGCTTCTGATTCCTGCGAAACCCCACCAACCAACTTGGTTTCAAAACCTTTATCCTGTAGGTATTTTGTTAGATAGGCTGCATTATATGTAGGCCCCCCGAGGTTAAATCTGTTTATGATACGTAGAACTTTAGGCATAGGCATATATTTTAATTCATGTTCCGGTTCCACCACTCCTGGAAAACAATCAGCGCCCATAATCTTGCCGGTGCATCGCCGGGGCTTGGGCTCATTAATTGCTTTCTTAGTTTGTGAATAGTGTGGTAATTGAATATATTTTGGTTTTCGATGGTTTTTCTTTCAAGGAGCTCGTCAAATATGTAAGTGTTCAATTCTTTTCTGAACCAATTGGCCAATGGTACTTCAAATCCTTTTTTTGGCCTTTTATGTAATATTTCCGGAAGCTCATTTTTGAATGTATCTAATAAAATTCTTTTTTGTTGATGTTCTTTGATTTTGAAGTTTTCGGGCAATTGCATTGCAAAATCGACCAATTCGTGATCGAGAAACGGAACCCTCACTTCGAGGCTGTTGGCCATTGACATCATATCAACTTTTGTGAGCATATCGCCAGGCAGAAGCATTTTTACATCTGCATTAAGAATGTGGTGTAATTGATGTTTGACCGGAATATTCAGTTCTAAATCATCCCATGGTTTTTTATCAGACGCGGGCCATTTTGTTTTAAGCAATTCATTGCTGTAAGCCTGAGGTGATATGCTTGCCCAAAACCAGTAGCGTTCAATCCCTTTCTTTTTAGCACCCTGACTAAATCGAAGTGCCTGTCGGGCTTTATCTGATATTTTATTTTGTCTTGACTGGGGCGTTAAGTGAAAGATCGGTTCTGCAGTTTTTACAAGTGTATTTACGATTGACCGGCTCATTGCTCTTTTGTGAGCCATGTGTTTACGGTAACCGCCGAAAAGCTCATCGGCTCCATCGCCCGAAAGGGCTACGGTTACATGCTTTTTTATAATTTTTGAAAGAATGAAAACCGGTAATGCACTTGAATCGGCAAATGGTTGATCCATGTAGGAAAGTACATCTGGTAAAACATTTAGCATATCTTTTGAGTGAACTCCAACGATATGGTGTTTTAAACCTGCTTTTTGGGCAACCGCCCTGGCATATTGTGTTTCATCATAATAGGGTTCATCCGGAAAACCAATGGAGAAACTTTCGATGTTGGGGTTTAGCTTGGCGGTTAAAGTGGCAATGATGGAGGAGTCAATGCCCCCGCTTAGAAAAGTTCCTACAGGCACATCGGCAATAAGTCTGCGTTCTACCGATGTAAGCATTATGGATTTAAGCGTTTGTTGAGCTTCTTTGTAACCTCCTGTGTATGTTGGTTCCTGTGGTGGTTTGTAATAGTGTGTCTTTTTTATTGTTCCGTTTTTGATGGTAATAAATGTACCCGGCTCAACATGTTTTACATTTTCTAAAATTGTTCGTGGCCCTGGTATATAGTTTAACTGAAAGTACCTGTGTATCGAGATAAAATCCGGAGTTTTGTCTATCCCGAGTTCCAAAAGGGCCTTAATTTCAGATGCAAAACAAATTTGGTTGGAATCTTCGTATAGGTAGAGTGGTTTTATTCCTAATCGGTCGCGGGCAATGAATACTTCGTTGTTTTTTTTATCAAAAATGGAAAAAGTAAAGAACCCGTTCAGTAGCTCCGGGGTTTGGTTTTTATGTTTTTTGTATGTTTCAAGAAGAACTTCTGTATCTGAATTTGTGCGGAACGTAACGCCTTCTTTTTCCAGCTGCTTGCGGAGTTGTAAAAAATTGTATATTTCTCCGTTGAAAATTATCGTGAAATTCCCGCTTTCATCGGTAAACGGCTGGTTCGCAGCTGCCGAAGTATCGATAATAGACAGGCGTGCATGCCCAAGAGCTACGTTGTTGTGGTTATAGAAGCCTGCAAAGTCCGGTCCGCGCTTGTTTAAACGCTGTACAGCTTTTTTTAACCCTTGTAGATTTTGTGATGCATTTCCCGATTTAAGCCAATATCCTGTTATACCACACATTAAAATTAAACCATTAGTTTTAAGTACTTTACAAATCTTTCGTGCGGTACCGATACACATATGCGGGAATGATTCCTGACTTTTTCTTTGTCAAGTGTGAAATATGCCATCGATACTGCACTGATTCTTTTGGCGAGTAACGCCTCTTCTGATTTGTTTATACTCGCAAAAATACCTAATGGTTTGCTATTTCTATAAAATTCGGTGGATAGCAGGTTGTTGTTAATCAAAAAATTGATGTTTTTCGTGATATCCTTTACTGTTTTTTGCCTGAATTGGCTCGCAGCTTCTTTTCCTTCTTCAGTTGAAAGCAACGCATAAACAAGCTCCTGGGCAAAAGCATTTACACCGTTTGTGGCATAAAGCAGGCGCTGACGTGCTTCATTTATGAATTCATTGTTCGGGCAATGTAGAAACCCAATGCGCTGACCGCTAAGCCCTAGTGACTTACTAAAACTGTCTACAATAATTACATTGGGATAATCAAGGAGTTTTTTATGAAAATCATCATGATGATCGTAAAATATTCTTCTGTAAGGGCTGTCAATTAATACGGTTGTGTTTTCCTGATAAAGTCTGTCTGCTGCGTTAAATACATCTTCGTCCGGGTATTTTTCTCCAAGCGGGTTGCCCGGATCGCAAATTATTACAAGTTGGTTGTTGTATTTGTGCGGGTATTTAATGAGCGACTGTAATGTTGGATAAGTAGTGAGTTTGCGTTTGCGCATATTGGCCAATTGCGCATACGAACCCCAAAAAAATGTTGGAACAGCCACTGATTCTACATTTAAATTTTGAAACGTAATGTCTAACCCGCTAATTCCGCCGGGTGTAACAAGAATGTTGTCGGTATTGGCCTCACCGTTAAAATAACTGTCAGATATGGCACAGCGCAGTTTTTCTTTGCCAGCTGTTCCCGGGTAAACTTGTATGTCGTTGCTGTTGAAGTCAATAGAGCGGGCAATTGAGTTAATGTCAATATTGACTACTGCATTAACTCCCCTATGCAACATTAAGTAAGGTTTGTTCTCTTCTTGTTGCAACTGCCTGGCTTTTTCCCCTATCTTTATTATTCTTGAGGTTTGAGTATTGGTTTTTCTTATTTGCATATCCCTGAATAAATGAGGCTGGGCAGATTCTTTTTCTTGCCAGACTAATTTTTTTGGTAAAATGTTACTTTTAAAATACGTGCTTTTTATTACATGAACTAATTGTCAGCATTGAACATTGGATCCCATGGAGGAAGAACAGTTGGCTTTTGTTCCAGTATTTTTAACACATCTTCCGGTAAATATTTTTTGAGTACTACAACCCTGAACATATATTCATTGAACCAACTATCTGTAAATGTCAGGTAACCATTGTGCCCGCTTGAGCTTCCCCAGCTGTTTTCAAATTGCCATTTTGTGGGCTGCCCGGCATTGTCTACATCAACAGCTATCAGTGCCATTCCATGACTCGAGCCGCTTTCCCGGCTCAATATACGCGCTTTTTTATCCATGCCAAAAGCTACATTATATATTTTTTCGTAATCGTAATTGTCGGTGTCCAGAAAGCCAATTTTGCTATTTAGTTGTTTGCCTACATCGCATGATGCATACATCGCATCGTTGTTTTTGATCGATTCTGTGGCATATTTTTTTATGTCTTTATTTGGCAGGTTGATATACGTCCAGTTTACACCTTCCATTACATTACGGTCGTTTTCTATTTCATACAATTTATAATACTCACGCGTAGGATCGTTCATGAGCATAATATAATCTTCATAATTTACATCAGGAAGTATGGTTTTGGCAAACTCCATTGGTGTGTAAGATTTTGATTCCCCAATATTATCATCCTTATCTACAAACCGGTAATCGAAGCTTTCCGGTGGTTGACCCAGGTTAAGGGCGAGCATTTTGTATATAACGCCCATCATTTCAACTTTTCGACTTTCAAGGGCTTTGTATTTTTTGCCTTCTGCTTGCATGTTGCGTAACTCAAGTGCATATTCCCTAAGTTTCCTTCTTATCAGACGGCGCATATTTCCTGTATTCTCTGAGTTGTGTGTTTCGGGCATTTCAGTTTCTGGAACAAGTCCGTATTTTGTCACAAGGTTTGTAAAAGAGTTCCAAACACCGCCATCACCAACAGGCGATTTCAGTAGCCATTGGTTGTATCGGCTGTCGATATCTTCGTCAGCGTGTGCAATAATATTTTGCAAAAACAAGTTGGCTTTTTCAAACTGATCCCAGAAAAACAAATAATTTTTGGAAAAACGAAAATCAGAAAGGTTGTATTTATCAATTACCTTTGGCCTGATTACATTAAGGCTTGTAAAAAGCCAGCACCTTCCGGATTTTTTTTGGTCGGTAATGCCTTTCACATCAACTTTATATTTAAAATGATGCTCAATTTCAGAGAGGTTGTTCCTATTCAGCGCTATTTCTTTAATACTGTTGTTTGATATTGCATTCATGCGCATTTCGTTGCTTTGATCAGCCTCGAAAGCTTTGCGCATTTCTTTGACCATTTCGGTTGTGATATTGCCTTTTTGGGCTGAGGCAACAGCAACAAAACTAAGTATTACGAGTGCAGTCCATATCTTTTTCATACCTAAATCATTTTACCGTAAAAAATTCATATTTGTATTATTTTCGACCCGAAATAATAAAACGCTGTCAAAAATACATGTTAATATGTGTAAATGCAACAAAACTTGTTAAAGCTTCTGTGAAAAAAATGCAAAATACTTTTTCTCTCTCTTATAAACTTTTATTTTCGCTGATATTATTTTTTTAGATTGATGTATACTTTGTTTTCTCAAAAATTTGAATAAACCAGAAATAGTTAAGCACTTTGGAAATATAAATTATTGAATATGAAAAGCGTATTAATTCTGGGTTCTGGTATGGTAGCAGGCCCAATAATCGAATATTTACTCGAGCAAAATTATTTAGTAACCGTAGCCGCAATCAATGAAAAAAGAGGTAAAGCATTAATTGGCAATCATTCGAATGGCCGATTTGTTTCCTGGGACGCGGAAGATGAAAAAGGGTTGCGTGAGTTAATGAAGACCCACGATCTGGCCGTGAGCCTTTTACCATACAAGTTTCATGTGATGGTAGCTAAGGTATGTCTCGAATTTAAAAAGCACATGGTTACCACATCTTATGTGAAACCCGAAATGCAGGCTCTGCATAATGAGGCAAATGAAAAAGGTGTTTTATTGCTGAATGAAATTGGCGTAGACCCCGGTATTGATCACATGTCTGCCATGCGCATTATCGATAAAGTTCACAAAAAGGGCGGCGAAATTGAGGAATTTTACTCCATTACCGGTGCATTGCCTGCTCCGGAAGCTATTAAAAATCCGCTGGGGTACAAATTTTCCTGGAGCCCTAAAGGCGTAATTCTCGCAAGTAAAAATGATGCTAAATATTTGTATAAAGGAAAAGAAGTTTATGTAGAGCCCGAAAAACTTTTTCAGGATATTTTTGAATACAATTTTCCGGATGTCGGCACCATGGACATTTACCCGAACAGAAATTCAATTGATTACATAGATATTTATGGAATTCCCGAAGTAAAAACCATTTTCAGGGGCACATTCCGCTTTAAATATTGGTGTGAAACTCTTGATTTAATTAAACGATTGAACCTGATTTCCACAGAGGAAGACGATTATTCCGGTTATACGTATGCTGACTTTGTAAGAAAGGTAACCGGAATACAAGATAAAGATCTTGTAAAAGGTATAGCTGAAAAAATGGGTCTCACAGCCAAATCAGCATCCCTTAAGTCGCTCGAATTCCTTGGATTGTTGGACGAAACCGATATGAAAAAAGGAAAAACCAGTCCATTCGAAATAACCTCAGACCTCATGATCGATAAAATGTGGATGGATCCTAAAGATCGCGACATGGTGGCCATGCAGCACGTGTTTTTGGTTAAATGGAAAGATGGAAGCAAAGAAGTAATAAAATCGCGTATGCTCGATTTTGGCGATCCCGATAAGCACACTTCTATTGCCCGTACAGTTGCCCTGCCGGCTGCCATAGCAGTAGACCTCATATTAAAAGGGGAGATTAATCTCTCAGGCGTTTATCGTCCGGTAGTAGAAGAGGTCTATGAACCGGTAATGCAAAAATTGGAAACCATGAATCTTAAAATGATAGAAGAATTTGAACTTCCAATAAGTGAGAATATCCATAAATAGGGTTATTTCTACTAATTCAGAATGTTTCAAAACTACATATCTAAATTACAGTCCATAATCTTTTAATCATTGATTGATTAAAGGCAAGGATTTAAAAAAAAATGTAATATATTTGCCCGATTAATTGGCAAAAAATCAAAATCATTATTTAAAAAACGAAACGAAATGCAGAATAAAGGAGTTATAAGGTTTATTGCAATTGCACTTGCATTGGTAGTTATTTACCAGCTATCGTTTACATTTTTTGCAGCAAGTGCAAGGCAAGACGCTGAAGAGTTTGCAGAAGTATATGCGAAGAAAGTAACGGAAACTCAGGAAAACATTAGTGCGCAGGAATTAAAAGCCTTAAAGAAGGAGAAAGCGAATAATTATTTAGATTCCATTGCCGGCGAAACGATATACAACTTTCTCGGAATCAGGGAGTTCACATATCGCGAGTGTCAGGAGCGGGAAATAAATCTCGGGCTTGACCTCAAAGGAGGTATGAATGTTATTCTTGAAATTTCTGTTTCAGACGTCATCAAAGCCCTCGCCGGAAATAGCGATGACCCTGATTTTAATAAAGCCCTTGAAAGAGCTGAAGAGTATCAAAAAGAATCCCAGACGGATTTTGTGACCCTTTTCGGGCGTGCATACAATGAAATAGCACCTGAAGGCAGGCTTGCTACTATTTTTAGCACAAAAGATATGCGCGATAAGGTGAACTTTAATTCAACCAACGAAGAGGTACTTGAGGTTATTAAAGAAGAAACCGATGGAGCCATATCCAATGCTTTTAACGTACTTCGTAATCGTATCGACCGTTTTGGAGTTGCCCAACCGGTTATTCAGCCATTGGAAACCGATGGACAGATACTTATTGAACTCCCCGGTGTAAAAGATCCCGAGCGTGTTCGGAAACTTCTAAAAGGAACCGCAAAACTTGAGTTTTGGGAAACATACAGCAACAAGCAGGTATACGAATATCTTTATCGTGCAAACGAAAAACTGCGTAAACTGAAACAACTTGAGAAAGATGAAGAACCTAAAGCCGACTCAGTTGAGTTAGAAGAAGCAGAGCAAGAGGAACAGGTAGAGCAAGCAGAAGAGGATGATTTACTCTCAGAAGACGAAGATCTTTTAGCAGAAGACTCAACCATTATCAGTCAGGATTCGACTTCCATGGATGAGGCGCAGCGCGAAAAACAGAACCCGCTTTTTTCTGTCCTTATGCCACGTGTTTCACGCGATGGTCAGCTTATGGAGGGAGCCTCTGTAGGTTATGCGCATTTTTCCGATACATCTGAAGTAAACAAATACCTGAACATGCCCGAAGTCCGGGAAATATTCCCACGCTCTATGCGTATTCTTTTCCGCTGGAATATTAAACCTATCGATGAAGAAGGAAATATATATGAACTTGTAGCCTTAAAAGTAACCAATGTAGATGGCGAACCTGCTCTGGGCGGCGATGTAGTAACTGATGCCCGCGCAGAATTCGGAAGTACAGGTAGTAGTGCCGAAGTTTCAATGTCTATGAATACAGAAGGCGCAAAAAAATGGGCACGTCTTACAAGAAATAATATCGGTAGCCAGGTGGCTATTGTACTTGATAATTACGTATATTCTTATCCGAGAGTAAACCAGGAAATTAAAGGAGGTCGTTCTTCTATTACCGGCCAGTTTACCGTAGCAGAAGCAAAAGACCTTGCCAATGTATTAAAATCTGGTAAATTACCTGCTCCTGCACGTATTATTCAGGAAGAAATTGTTGGTCCTTCACTCGGACAGGAATCCATTACAAAAGGATTGTGGTCATTTCTGATCGCATTTATTATTGTAATGGTTTACATGATATTGTACTACCGCCATGCAGGTTGGGTAGCCAATCTTGCTTTGATTATTAATATGTTCTTTATCAGCGGTATTCTCGCTTCACTTGGTGCTGTGCTTACATTGCCCGGTATTGCAGGTATCGTACTTACAATTGGTATGTCGGTAGATGCGAACGTGCTGATTTACGAACGTATTAAAGAGGAGTTGGCTGCTGGTAAAGGCCTTCGAGTTGCCATTTCAGATGGTTATAAAAATGCATATTCTGCAATTATTGACTCCAACCTTACAACACTGTTAACTGCTGTTATTCTCGGATACTTTGGAAAAGGCCCGATTTACGGTTTTGCCATCACTTTGGGAATTGGTATTTTAACTTCATTATTCACAGCTATTTTCATTACCAGGTTGATTTATGAAGGGTTCCTCGGACGCAAGAAAAATATTGCATTTGCTACAAAACTTACGCAAAATGCATTTAAAAATACTTCAATCAAATTTATCCAGAAAAGAAAAATTGCTTACGTAATTTCTGGTATCATTATTATAATTGGAGTATCATCTCTGTTTACCAGAGGTTTAAACCTGGGAGTGGATTTTACCGGTGGTCATAACTATATTGTGCGTTTTGCCGATAATGTTTCCGTTAATGATGTGAGAAAATCTTTGGCTGTTGAATACGGCGAAGCACCAAAAGTGAAAACTTTCGGTGGAAACGACCAAATTAAAGTTACCACCAAATATCTCATCGACTACAATGATGAACCAACTCAGGAGATGAAACAAGAGTTTTATGACATCACCGGCTATTCGGAAAGCAAAGAAGTGGACGTTGATGATTATGTGGAAGCAAAACTCTTCAAAGGTCTTCAACCATTCCTTGGTGATGTTGATTATAAAGTCTTCGTTTCAGATCAGGATAAGAATATCGGGCGGATGAGTTCGCAAAAAGTTGGGCCAACCATTGCCGATGATATAAAAACTTCAGCAGTTTATGCCGTAATTTTCTCACTCATCATCATTTTCCTTTATATTTTAATACGATTCTCGAATTGGCAGTTTGGTCTTGGAGCCGTTGCTGCGCTTCTTCATGATGTGTTGGTTATTCTTGGTATTTATTCCATTTTCTATACCATAATGCCATTCTCCATGGAGATAGATCAATCGTTTATTGCTGCAATCCTTACCGTAGTAGGTTACTCAATTAACGATACGGTGGTAGTGTTTGACCGTATTCGTGAGTATCTCGGATTGTACAAAAAACGCGGACGTAAAGAAATTCTTGATACTGCATTGAACAGCACACTGGCACGTACGTTCAGTACATCGCTGAGTACATTTGTTGTGCTGCTGACCATCTTTATTTTCGGTGGTGAAATGATTCGCGGATTTATTTTTGCAATGCTCGTCGGTGTAGTTGTTGGTACATATTCATCGCTGTTTATTGCAACCCCGGTTGTATACGATACTGTAAAAGCCGATGAACGCAAACGTGCACTCAAAGGAGCCAAAAGGAAATAAATTTTTTAAATAAATTTCAAGCCCCGGAGCTTTGCTTTCGGGGCTTTTTTATTTTTTTACGTTACTTTTGTACTAAAGAATAAAATTTATTGTAATGATTAAAGTTGACAACCTGCATAAATATTACGGAGACCTACATGTTTTAAAAGGAATAGACCTAAAAATTGAACAAGGCGAAATTGTAACCATTGTAGGGCCAAGTGGGGCAGGGAAAACAACACTCCTGCAAATTTTAGGTACGCTCGACAGTGCTGATCAGGGAAGTGTTCTTTTTGATAATAATAACCCATTTCAATTGAAACAGCAAAAACTTGCCAGGTTCAGGAATGAAAATATAGGTTTTGTCTTTCAGTTTCATCAATTACTGCCGGAATTTTCAGCTGTGGAAAATGTTTGCATTCCTGCACTTATTCAGGGGAAATCCATGAAAGATGTATTGCCGGAAGCCAGTCGCCTGCTCGATAAAATGGGTGTTGGAGAGCGTGCGTCACATAAACCTTCTGAATTGTCAGGCGGCGAACAACAGAGAGTAGCCGTTGCAAGATCGCTAATCAATAAACCGAAAGTTATTTTGGCAGATGAACCCTCCGGTAATCTTGATACAAAAAATAAAGAATCGTTGCACAAAATGTTTTTCACATTGCGCGAAGAATTTAATTTAACGTTCATTATTGTAACCCATGATCAGGAGTTGGCTGGTTTAGCCGACAGGATCGTAGAACTAAAAGACGGAAAGATTGTCAACAAAAAAACTATCCCAGATGCCGAAAAGCCAGAACAATAGCGGCAACAATTGTTAGTGTCAAAATAGCCACACCGCTTATTTTATTGATCCACCAAAGTTGTTTCAGCCGAAAGCGGTGCCTGAATATGTTGACTATTCCGGTTAAGCCAAGCCACCAACTTAATGCGCCTGCACTGATGCCGGCAACAAGAATGAGTTGCGAAAACAGGTAATGATCTGTATCGTGCAAGCCAATAGCCGCAATTGTGGCACCAAAGAATATGACAGTAAGCGGATTGCTTAATGTAAGGAAAAATACCGAAATAAAATCTCCAAAAACCCCCTGCTGCTTATTGCGAGCCCTTTTTCTAATTTGAGTGACCGGATTAGAAAAAAATATCTTCGTGCCCAATATCAGTAAAACAACAACTCCAAGTATTTGTAATTCTAATCGGTATTCGAGTAAAAAGTTTTTTGTAACGGTTAACCCAAAAACCGCAATAATAGCAAATACTGTATCGGCAACCGCTGCGCCTAACCCCGACAGCAAGCCGTAAAACCTGCCTTTGTTAATGGTTTTTTGTACTACAAGTACACCAATTGGGCCCATTGGCACGGAAACTGCAAGTCCAATTACAATACCTTTTAAAAATAATAATACGGGTTCTATTGCCTGCTCCATATAATTCTTTTATAAAGGTTCAAAAATAATTAAAATTGCATTAATGAGAAAAATAAAAAGATAAATGCTGGCTGAACAATCTTATCAAAATGTTAAAACTTTTCTCGAAGAGAAATGTGACCAATATAATCGCCCTGTTTTTATTGAAGACGACCCAATTTCTATACCACACCGGTTTAATAAAAAGGAAGATATAGAAGTTGCAGCTTTTTTAACGGCCACCATTTCGTGGGGGCAGCGACCGGTTATTATAAAACAGGCCGGAATTATGATGGAGCTTTTGGAGATGGACCCCTACAATTTTATTCTAAATGCCGGGCAAAATGATCTGAAGAAGTTCAGGAAATTTGTTTATCGAACATTTAACAGCAACGATTTGGTGTATTTCATATTAGCTTTACAACAAATACTGAAAGAACACGGAACTCTGGGCAATTTATTTCAATCATTGTATGAATCGTCTGATGACATAAAGCAAGTTTTAACCCGTTTTCATAATGAGTTTTTTAAGCATAAAAAGCCCGGGCGTATCCGTAAGCATTTATCCAGTCCGGAAAAAGGTTCTGCAAGCAAGCGAATGAACATGATGCTACGGTGGCTGGCAAGAAAAGATGATCGGGGCGTTGATTTTGGAATTTGGGATTTTATTCCCGAATCAGACTTATATTTACCCTTAGATATACACACAGGCCGCATTAGTCGTAAGCTTGGAATTCTTAAAAGGCGTTCCAACGATTGGAAAGCCGTTGAAGAAGTAACAGGAGTTCTGCGGAAATTTGACCCCGATGATCCGGTAAAATATGATTTTGCACTGTTTGGACTGGGTATCATCGAAAAATTTTAATTATGGGAAATCAATGGTTCAGGTTTAAGCAATTCACTATAAAACAGGAAAAAACTGCCATGAAAGTCGGAACAGATGGCGTATTGCTGGGAGTCTGGGCTAATGTTCCCCAAACAGGAAAAATTCTCGATGTGGGAACCGGAACCGGGCTCATCTCCCTTATGATGGCGCAACGGACTGAAGGTGCCATCATCACAGGTGTTGATATTGACAAGGATGCATGTGAACAGGCAAAAGAAAATGTACGCGAAAGTAAATGGGCAGGTAGAATTAGTATTGTAAACAGTTCCCTTCAGCATTTTGCAGAAAATTCCATCGATAAATTCGATTTCATCATCAGTAATCCGCCCTTTTTTGACGGTACAAAAACGACAAAAAATCAACAGCGTACAATTGCAAGACATGGTGTATCGTTATCTGTGGCTGATTTTTTCTCGTCATCAGTTTTCATAATGAAAAAAAATGCAAGGCTGGCACTGATTGTCCCCTCCGGAAATTTAGATGAAGCAAAAAAAGCGGCTTCACAATTCGGGTTACATTTAAACAGGTTAATGAATGTGAAACCAATACCGGAGAAATTACCACACAGGGCATTGGCAGAGTTTTCTTTTATGAAAAATGAAACCATAGTTGAAGAGATGATTCTGGAAACAGGCGGCCGGCATAATTACAGTAAGGAATATGAAGCATTAACACGGGACTTTTACCTGTTTTTTGATTGAAGCAATTATTGGCGTTTTATTGCACGCACATTTAGGTCGTTAGGCTTTGATTCACTATTTTTGTACAATAAATAAAAACCTATACACGTGAAAAAAGCCCTTGTAACCGGTGGTGCCGGTTTTGTTGGATCGCACTTATGTGAACGTCTGTTGAATGAAGGTTATGAAGTGATTTCGCTTGACAATTATTTTACCGGCGATAAAAGGAATATTTTGCATTTAATGGAAAATCCTTTTTTCGAAGTTGTACGGCATGATGTAACCACTGCTTATTTTGCAGAAGTTGATGAGATATACAACCTGGCGTGTCCGGCTTCCCCGGTGCACTACCAGTACAACCCAATTAAAACCGTAAAAACATCGGTAATGGGAGCCATTAATATGTTGGGATTGGCAAAACGCATCCAAGCTCCTGTTTTGCAGGCATCAACTTCCGAAGTTTATGGCGATCCGCAAGTACACCCGCAGGTAGAAGATTATTGGGGCCATGTAAATCCCATAGGCCGCAGATCTTGTTACGATGAAGGAAAGCGTTGCGCCGAAACGTTGTTTATGGATTATCATATCCAAAATAAAGTACGCATTAAAATCGCGCGAATTTTCAATACCTACGGCCCCCGCATGCATCCCAGCGATGGTCGGGTAATCTCCAATTTTATTATGCAAGCCCTGCAAAACCAAGACATTACAATTTATGGTGATGGAGCCCAAACCCGTAGCTTTCAGTATGTAGATGATTTGGTCGAAGGTTTAGTGCGCATGATGCGAACAAAAGATTCGGTCATTGGCCCCGTAAACATTGGCAACCCCGGTGAGTTTGCTATTAGAGAACTTGCTGAAATGGTGATTGAAATGACCGGATCATCATCAAAAATAATAAATATGCCCAAACCCGATGACGACCCCGTGCAACGGAGGCCTGATATCAGCCTGGCTAAAGAACTGCTCAATGGCTGGGAGCCAAAAGTTGCCTTGCGAAACGGCCTGGTGAAAACCATTTCTTATTTTGATAATTTGCTCAAATCAGGTAATTTCGAAACATGGTAGAAAAATAACAATTCTGTAAAATATATATTTATGAAAGGAATAATTTTAGCCGGTGGCGCCGGAACACGTTTATATCCAATTACAAAAAGTATTTCTAAACAAATTATCCCGGTTTACGATAAACCGATGATTTATTATCCATTGTCGGTTTTGATGCTGGCCGGGATTAAAGATATCCTGGTTATTTCAACACCGAGGGATTTGCCGCTTTATGAGAAACTTTTCGAAGATGGCAGCAGATATGGCCTTAATATTGAATATGCCGAGCAGCCATCGCCCGACGGACTGGCACAGGCATTTATTATTGGCGATGAATTTATTGGCGATGACCATGCATGCCTGATACTTGGCGACAATATTTTTTATGGTTACGGTTTTACAAGTACTTTGCAACGCGCTGTAGAACGCGAAAAAGGCGCAACTGTTTTTGGTTATTATGTGAAAGACCCGCACCGCTACGGAGTTGCTGAATTTGACGATAACGGCCAGGTGCTTAGCCTTGAGGAGAAACCGGAAAACCCAAAATCCAATTATGCGGTTACCGGATTGTATTTTTACGACAACACCGTTGTAGAAAAAGCAAAACAATTAAAACCCTCAGTAAGAGGCGAGCTTGAAATTACAGATTTAAACAAGTTATATTTGAACGAAGGCAACCTGAATGTAGAACTTTTAGGACGCGGATTTGCCTGGCTCGATACCGGTACGCACGAAAGTCTCCATAATGCATCAAATTATGTAGAAACAATAGAAAAACGGCAGGGACTAAAAATTGCCTGTATTGAAGAAATAGCCTATAAAAAGGGGTTTATTGACCAATCGCAGTTGCTCTCGCTGGCAAAAGAGTTAGAGAAAAATCAATATGGCCAATATCTGTTTGAGATTGCCAATAAAAAATAGCGTGCATAATGAAGATAATTAAAACCCCGTTTCCCGGTCTTTTTGTAATCGAACCGAAAGTTTTTGGCGATTCTCGCGGATATTTTTACGAGTCGTATAACAAACAGGTATATGAAAAAGAAGGTATCCATTACGATTTTGTGCAAGACAATCAGGCTTATAGCCAATATGGAGTGTTGCGCGGGTTACATTACCAGCACCCACCCTACGCACAAACCAAATTATTGAAGGTTGTTTTGGGGAAAATTCTCGATGTGGTTGTTGACCTTCGCCAGGGTTCACCAACATTTGGGCGATGGTTTTCCTTAGAGCTTTCCGGAGAAAATCATAAACAATTACTCGTACCAAAAGGTTTTGCACATGGGTATGCAGTGCTCAGTGATGAATGCATTGTGCAGTACAAATGCGATGAGTTTTATCATCCCGAAGCAGAAGGCGGCATTAATCCTTTTGACTCAAATCTTGATATTGATTGGGGTATATCGTATGATGAAGCGAAACTTAGCGATAAAGATAAAATCCATCCATCAATTAACGAATGTGTGAATAAATTTAAATTCAATGGCTGATAGAACAGTATTGGTAACAGGTGCAAACGGACAACTTGGCCGGAAAGTTCGAGACGTATTTACCGGTGAGCATGGCATTAGTATTGTGTATACTGATGTTGATGAGGTTGATATTACATCGAGACGAAGTGTTGAGGCGAAGCTACAGGAGATTAAACCCGATGTGCTGATAAATTGTTCTGCCTACACAGCTGTTGATGATGCTGAAACGCAAAAGGATACAGCACTAAAAGTTAATCACAAAGGTGCTTTGGTATTGGCAGAAAAATGCAGGCAAAATAATATCTTTCTCATACATATTTCTACCGATTATGTGTTTAGTGGGGAGGGCTTTACCCCTTATTCAGAGAATGATCCTATCAGACCTGTGAATTTCTACGGAGAAAGCAAAGCGCTGGGAGAAGAAGCCATTCAGCAGAATAATTCTGAATCGGTAATTATTCGTACAGCCTGGTTATATTCCGAAACTGGAAAGAATTTTGTAACAACCATGCTTCGTTTGGGCCGCGAAAGAAGAAAGCTGGGTGTGATCGACGATCAGGTTGGTTCGCCAACTTATGCAGGTGATTTGGCTTTGGTTATTTTGGTTTTTACGCAAAAGTTTTTTTCGGGAACGCAATTCCGGCGCGGCATTTACCATTTTACAAACGAAGGTGTTTGTTCATGGTACGATTTTGCACTGAAAATACAGCAACTTGCCGGAAATAACGTTGAAGTGAACCCAATTCCCACATCAGATTACCCAACACCAGCCAAACGGCCATTTTACAGTGTGTTGAGCAAACGAAAAATTAAAAACCAATTACATATTTCAATTCCTCACTGGGAATATAGCTTGAAAAAATGCCTTGAGAATCTCAATGCTTTGAAAGTGTAAAGAAATTTGTTACGGGTTATACTATTCGCAGGAAATCTTAAGTATGAATTTTGTTAAATCTACATTTTTTACGCACCGTTTCCCTAATGGAGTACGGTTAATTCATTTACCATCGACATCGTCAGTGGCGCATTGTGGCGTGGTAATCAATACCGGTACACGTGATGAGTTGCCCAACGAACATGGTATGGCTCATTTGTTAGAGCACATGGCTTTTAAAGGAACTGAAAACCGGAAGCCTTTTCACATAATTGGCCGAATAGAAGATGTTGGAGGCGAAATTGATGCATACACCACAAAAGAACTGACCTGTTATTATACATCATTTTTGAGCCGCCATTATAAACGATCACTGGAATTGCTTTCTGATATTACGTTTAATGCTGTTTTTCCCGAAAAAGAGATCGCTAAAGAGAAGGATGTGGTTTTGGAAGAAATTCAAATGTATAACGACAGTCCTTCAGAATTAATTTTCGACGATTTCGAGGAATTGTTTTTCGCCCATCATCCTATTGGACGCAATACGCTGGGAACACCTGCCTCGGTTAAAGCCATTTCACGATCCGATATCCGCAATTTTCGCACGCGCATGTACAATACCGACCAAATGGTGATTTGTTCCGTTGGGAATATTTCGCCCGGGCGATTGGTTACCTGGTGTGAAAAATATTTTGCCGATCATCCTCAATCAATTCGTGAACAAAAGCGCGAACCGGTCGGAAATACCGTAGCATTCAGTCGTACAATAAAAAAACAAACCAACCAGGCGCATTGCATCACAGGCGTAGATGCGTATCATCACGCGCACCCGTCGCGTTATACACTCCAGTTAATTTCCAATTTACTTGGCGGCCCGGCCATGAATACACGGTTGAACCGCAATTTGCGCGAAAATCAGGGTTTGGTTTATCATGTGGAATCTTTTTATACGGCTTATTCCGATGTAGGGTTAATCGGGTTTTATTTCGGTACCGATCATGCAAAAGTTGACCGCAGTCTTGCCGCAATCAGGCGCGAACTAAAAAAACTTAAGGACGTAAAAGCTGGAACACTGCAAATGTCGCGCGCACGGAACCAGCTTATGGGACAAATTGCCATTTCGTCAGAAAGTTCAAGCAACCTGATGCTGGCCATGGGAAAAAATATGTTGTTTTTTAATACATCTGACACTCTCAAAGAAACATTGGCTCAAATTGAAGCTATTACCGCCGAAGATGTTTTAGAGGTGAGTAACGAAATATTTGACCTGAATAAATTTTCGACCTTAATTTTTGAGTAATGTTCAATAACGATTTTCAAAAACTTGATGAATATATCAGGGCACATTCTGAACCTGAAAGCGATCTGCTCAAAGAACTCGACCGGCAAACACATCTGAAAATATTGCGTCCGCGAATGCTGTCTGGTCATATTCAGGGGCGCGTATTGTCGATGATTAGTAAAATGCTGGCTCCCGAACTAATTTTTGAAATCGGAACATTTACCGGTTATTCTGCTATTTGCCTGGCAGAAGGATTAAAACTTGCCGGCAGGTTAATTACAGTAGATGTAAATGATGAAATTGAAGCGTTTACGCAGAGTTTTCTCGATCGCTCTCCAAATTCGCAACAGATTGATTATCGGATAGCCGACTACCGCCAAATTCTTCAAACCCTTAATCAGCCCATTGATTTGGCATTTATTGACGGCGACAAACGCGAGTACCCGTCGTATTACGAAGAAATTCTTCCGAAGGTAAAACCGGGTGGTTTTGTTATTGCCGATAATGTTTTGTGGAATGAAAAAGTAATTGATTCTGATTCCCCTAAAGATCCTTACACAGCAGGAGTTTTGGCTTTTAATGAGATGGTAACTGGCGATGACCGTGTTGAAAATGTTATTTTTCCTTTCCGCGATGGGTTGATGGTGCTCCGTAAAAAATAAGAAACACCTGTTTTTTGCTGATTAGCTGATATAGAAGAAGCTTCCCAGCCCGATAGTGAAAACCAGAATTCCATAAAGAGCGTGCTCAATGCTGATGCCAAACAGTGACCGGTGTTTACTGTAAAGAAATGATAATGCAAATCCGGCAGCAAGCGAAAATGTTATAGCCACAAGGTTTTCAAAAATGATGTGCATAAATGAAAAAGCCAGTGTGTTGGCAATAATCATGCTCCATTTGCCCGGCAAAATATCGCTGTACCGATGAAAAAAGAATGTGCGGTAGATCAATTCCTGCGGAATAACAGACCATACAGGATAAAAAAGCACAATAACTACCCAAAGCCACGTTATATTCAGCGGTAGGTAGAAAAGCTGATCGGGAACTATTAAATAAGTGGCAATGAGTAAAATAAAGAGCACCAGTATGCTGCGGAACAAAACGGGTTTGAATTTTCTGAAGCCGTTCATTCCCAATTCTTTGCGATTAAAAGATTTATCTAAAAGCAATATAGAAAGGGTGTAAATGAAACCGGCAAGTAGTGGGATGAATTTATGGAACGGGAACACATCAAAATAGTAAGCAAGAGGAATGCCGGCAAAAAGAATTATCATTTCAAGTGTTTTGCCAGCTTTTTTCATAGTGGTGAGTTGTCTGGTTTTTTCAGCAGGTATTACACTTCTGCGGTCAGAATGTTTATGCCTGTCCGTTTTGCATGAGTGTTCCAATTTTATTGAGCAGTACTTTTTTGTTCACGGGTTTGGCCACGTAATCGTCGCATCCGGCATCGAGGCTTTTGCTTTTATCTTCAACCATTGCATTGGCAGTTTGAGCCAGTATGGGTATGCCTGCATTAATTTTTCGTATTTGTTTTGTGGCTTCGTAACCATCCATTACGGGCATTTGGATGTCCATGAGTATAATATCTGCCGCTTTTTTGCTTTGTACATACTCTAGGGCTTGTTTTCCATCGGTTACATGGTGTACGGTAGCTTTTGTTTTGAGAAGAAGTTGTTCCAGGAACAGGTAATTGTTCATATCATCTTCAGCAACAAGAATGTTTTTATCTGACCAATCGGGGTATTGAGTAGTTTTTGTTGAAGCGGAATCAATTTCCAGGCCTTTTTTTTCTGCCGGTGTCCAGGGAATAATGAATGAGAATTCTGCTCCTTTACCTAACGTTGAATTTACGGTAATCTCTCCGCCCAACATTTCAACAAGTCCTTTGGCAATGGTTAAACCAAGCCCTGTACCTCCGTAGCTTTCCTGTCCTTTGTCATGAACCTGGTAAAACCGGTCAAATATTTTATTCAATTCGTTCCCGGGTATGCCGATACCAGTATCTTTAACGGTAAACTTCAGGTTTGTGCCGGTTTTTTCAGCAATAATTTCAATATAGCCTTCTTTTGTGAATTTTATGGCGTTGTAAATCAAGTTTGATAGTACGTGTTGCACTTGTTTTTCTGCCATAATTACTCTGTCGTTGTATTCCGGTACTTTATTTTGCAGGCGCAGGGTGATTTTGTCGTTTCTGTTCATCAGGTAGCCATGATAAAACACCATCATATCATTAAAAAAGTTTGTCAACGACACTTCATTTTCTGTAATGGAAATATCACCGGCTTCAATTTTTGAGATATTAACTACATCGTCAATAATATTCAGCAGTTTGTTGGTGGAGTTGATGATAAAATCAATGTAGTTTTCCCGCTCCTGATCGGTCATTTCTTCGTGCTTCATAAGTTCTGAGAAACCCAGGATACCATTCATGGGCGTTCTGATTTCATGGCTGAGGTTTTGCAGGAAGCGGGATTTAAGGTTGTCGGCATTTTCGGCTTTTTCTTTTTGCCTGATGAGTTCTTCTTCGTGTTTTTTTCTTTGTGTAATATCGATAATAATAGCTCTCAGGCGAGCGGGTTGGTTTTGCTGATGTACGATATTTACAGATATATGAACCGTTAATGGATCTCCCTGATGGGTATTTACATTGAATTCTCCTGAGAATGATTTTTTATCACCGGAAGTAAATTTTAAGAAACGGTCTTTGATTTCATTTCTGTTTTCTTCATTAAACATGTCAAAAACAGAAAGTCCTCGTTCGATATGTTTTTTTGAAAAGCCAAAGTGGCTAAGGGCTTCTTTATTAGCATAAAGCAACATTCCTTTAAGATCAGTCTCAATAAGCATTTCGGGCAGCAAATCGGCCAGTTCCCGGAAGCGCTGCCGACTAAGTTTAATTTTTTCTTCTGCTTCAATGTTTTTTGAAATATCTTCTATTGAAATATATGCTCCCTGCTCATTTTCTGTTTTATACGGGTTGAAAAATATTTTTGCCGAGATGGTTTTCGACGTATCTGTGAAAGTAAGTTTGCCCGTATGGGTTTGGTTTTCGCCATTTAGGGTATTTTCGAGTTTTTTTGAAAATTCTTCTCCTTCGATGAGGTTTGCAATAGGCGTTCCCGGTTCAATGGTTTTGTTTTGTTTGGCTAATTCAAGGAATTTATTGTTAACGATTTGAGTTTTTTGTTGTTCGTCAACCGATACAATGGCCAGAGGTGAGTTGTTAAATAAGCTGTTAAAACCAGCATGGAGTTTTTGGTTTTCCTGATCAAGTCTTTTTCTTTCGCTTATTTCCCTTTTTAGCGAGCGTGTACGGTATTCAATTTCTTTTTTCAGGTGTTTGGTTAAGCCAATTTTGAGTGTGTAGCGATTTATGAGCAGCGCGATAATAACAATTGACAGTATTGCGAGTATGATGAGTAAATTAATTTTGGTACGTTCTTTTGTGAGTTTTAGTTGGCTGAGCTCATTTTGTTGTTTAAGTGTTTTGTTTTCAAGTTCTGTTTCCCTGGCATCGTATTTATACTGGAGTTGCTCAATTTTTGCATTTGTGTTGCGGCTGTGAATTGAATCTTTCGTTTCCGAAACAATGCGGCTGTAGGCAAGTGCTTTGGACAGGTTGCCATCTTCTTCATAAATATTTGATAATCTTCGGCTTACAACGAGTATCATGGATAGCTTATTGACTTTTTGTGCTTCAGTCAATGATTTTTTGTACCAGTTTTTAGCTGCTCCTGTGTCGCCATTTTCATGAAAAATGTCGCCCAGATTGTACATTATAGTTGCTTTTTGGTTGGTAAGCCCCAGTGAGTCCGAAATAGCCAGTGCCCGGTTGAGGTAGTCAATTGCGTTTTTGTTATCGTTTAATCGCATATACACAGCGGCAATATTGTTGTAGCCACCAATCAGTGCTTCGCGGTTTTTTTCTTGTTCTCTCAACGCCACGCTTTTTTTGAAGTAGTGCATGGCTGTTGAATCTTCATGGAGTTGATGGTATATTTGGCCGATATTATTATAATTTGCAGCTACTCCGGAGGAATTGCCCAGCTTTTTTCTAATATCGAGCGACCTTTCCAGTATTTCCAGCGCTTTTTCGTATTTTTTTTGTCCACTGTAAATAACTCCGAGGTTGTTCAGCGATTTTGCTATGCCGGCTGAATCATTAATTTTTTCTTGCAGGTTAAGTACTTTGAGTGCATATTCAAGGGCATTCGCAGGGTTATTATTGTAGTAATGTGCATCTCCAATAAGGTGCAACGCTTCGATAAATAGTGTGGTATCGTTGGGGTATTTTTCTGCAATGGCTTTTGCTTTTTGCGCGTATTCCATGCTTCGCTGCGGATTACGTTTCCAGTAATACGCAGAGATGTCACCATAAGCACGCGATAAATGCTTGCCTTGGGCAGTATCGGCCACTTTTTTCAGGCTGTCCGGGTTTTGACTGCTTAATGGTAAGCCGGTCGCAAATGAAATTAATATGAACCACAGTATGGTGCGCATTTCCAACTGATTTTTTGTTAAAGTTAGGTTTTTTCTATTGATTATAAAAATTTATGCGTTCTCTTTGTATAGCTTCTTTTGTCCGGTTTTGTGGAATAATTTGCCAATTTTGTTTTTTGTCTATTTTTATGGGGCCTTTCTTTTCAAAATATTGCATCATTAGTGTTTTGATAGGGGTTTCAGATAGCCAAACATTACGGTTTTCTAACTCCCGGCGGTTTATCCCTGCCCCGTTTGGCAGGTGCCCGCCACCACCAACCATTCTGTATGAGTTGAGCGCAACGCGCAACGTGTCTGTTGTCTTAAAGCTTTTTTGGCCCTTTACTTTTGTTATTTCTACTTTGTCGCCATTTTGTTTAGTTACATCAATTGTATATTCAACACCTAAAGCAGAACTAAAGTTGTAATAAGCATTCTCTAATCTTCCTGTAGAATCGTATTGCAGTAGCTCATCGTTTGTAGATTTCATGGTGCTGAACCAGTTTTTTACTGCATATTCCAGAAAACTGTCAAGTTCTTTTACAGTCATATTCATTGAGGCTAAGTAGTTTTCGTAGCGGTAGAGCGAGAAAATATCGCTGCGGTAAATCGTTCCGGTATCTATGCAATTGTAAATTTGGAGCGGGGCGGAGAGCGATACATCTGCATTGGTGAAATGTAGCTGTACTTCGTGAATAAATTGCATGAAGGCTGATGGTCCAAAAAGCGCCTCCTGTGGGCAAAGTTTTGTTTGAAGTTTTCCAACCGGTTGGTTAAAGAAGTCTTTCACTGTGTTCAGGTAGGCTTGGTGTTTTTGGGATAATTCAGCATCGGGTTTTATATTGCTGATATCTTCTATTTTAGCTTCAATGTGCTCTATTGTTTTTGTTTGGTGATTGTATGTCAGTTTTACCTCCCCAACTTCTTTTCCGTGGCTGCCTCCATTTACGATGGTAACTTTTTTGCCGACTGTGTTGGTTACGGTTTTTGTTGTTTCCCGATGATCATGTCCTGAAAAAATTATATCGAAGCCCGGAACGTTTTTCGCTACAGCCATCACTGCATTGGGGTTTTTGTGCGCATCGGCATCGTAGCCTCCATATTCAGGATTTAATCCGGCGTGAAAAAGGCCAATGATAATATCCGGGTTCTCGTTTTTTAGTTTTGGCATCCATTTTTTTGCAGCTTTCACCATATCCATAAATTCAAGACCTTTGTATAATTTTTCCGGCAACCATGTTGGAATTCCCGGTGTAATAATGCCTAATACGCCAATTCGCAGGCCATTTTTTTTAATTATTGTGTAGGGCTTGAAGGCTTGTTTGCCGCTTTTTTTTGTGATAATATTGGCGCCAAGCCAGGGAATGGTTAACTCGTTTTTAATTTTATTGTATACAGCCGGGCCGGCTTCAATGTCGTGGTTGCCGATGGTGGCAGCGTCGTATTTTAGGTCGCGGAATATTTGTGTAAGCAGGTGTTCTCCTGTTGTGTCCACATAATTGGCGTAATAAACCACCGGATCGCCCTGAATAATGTCGCCATTGTCAAGCAATACCAGGTTATCGCGGTTTTGTTGGTTTAAGTAGGTTGAAAGCTGCATGAGCGAGCCTGCACGGAATGTATCGCGGGCAAAATCGTAATTAAATATGTGGCCGTGCACATCGGTCGTTTCAATGATGCGAAGTTCGGTTTTTTGGTTTTGGCAGCCCCAAAAGGCAATAATGGTTGTTAATAAAAGAATGAAGTTTATTTTCATTTTGCGCGATTTTTGTGTTGAAATTTGAAAATGTGAATATCCAGTAAATTTGCATGATTATTTATACTTTTGCAATATATTTTCAAGAATAAACAAATAAATAACATTATGAACCGAAGACTTTATCGTTCTAATGACCAGGTTATAGCCGGCGTATGTGCCGGTATTGCTGAGTATTTTGGGTGGGAAATTGGCGTTGTGCGTCTTGTGTACCTTTTACTATCAATATTTAGCGCAGGTTTTCCCGGAGTACTGGTTTACATAGTTTTGTGGATTGTGATGCCGTTGCGTAGGAATGGGCAAACTTTTTACATGTAGGTAGTGCGTGTAAGAAAACTCCAATAATTGCATTTCGGCAAGCTCAATGTAACACG
>CAYPSX010000009.1:39114-42582 GCA_964413185.1 uncultured Bacteroidales bacterium | reverse complement strand
TTTTAGGGCGTCGATGTGGTGCACAAAACAGGAAAAATATCCCGATCCCATCATGGATTTTCGTGATTAATGTTGAAGAAGCTCACGATTGTGGCTATCACGATTGCTAACTTTGTTTATTTTTTCAGCAATCGCCGTGCCCGCTTCACAACACCAAATGGTGTGTGTGTAAATTCGTTTCGTTGCAGAATTTCTTCAAGTTCTTTGTCGCCGCGGGCACTGCATTCCAATACAAGGTCTTGCTTCTCAAAATCGCTGTAAAGCCTGTTGAGCAAAAGTTGAAATACTTTTTTGCGATTGGTGTGTTCATCGGCTATGCAAAAAAGCATGTATACCCGATTATGAAAGCGGATTACGTAAGTGAGGCCAATTAAATTATTGGTTGAAGAATAAACGCTGTAAGCAGAACCAAATCCAATTCGGGAGCTAAAAGAAATGAGACGGCGCAGGGAAAGTAATTCTGCACTATTAATTTTTTTGCCGTACATGCGTAGTACGAAATTAATGATTACAGCCAGTTGTAAACCGCGTGTAATTGACATTTCTTCCCCTTTTTCTGTCTCATTATCAGCTTGGGAAATCGATTTTTGCAGGTTCACCGGATAAATCAGGTCTTTGCGCCTTACAAAACGCTCATTTAGTTTATGGTTGTTTATTTTGCGCGGATTGTGCACATTCAAAGGCAGTTGCCACCTTTTGTAGTGTTGCAACAAGAAAGCAATGTAGTGTTTTAGTATTTCTTCTGATACAGGATACGTAGAGAACACACCCAATTGCACCAACCACGACGACTCTTTTATGCGCCATTTTCCGTGTTTTTTTACAAGCGGAACGGGCATTATGGTTTGATATTCTTTATCAACAATAGCATCCCACCTTTCACAAACACTATCTAAATACCATGAGTTTGCATAAATTACACCGTTGGCAGACTTATTTATACAATCGTCCCACCTGTGGTAATCAATTTGGTCGTGTTTAATGTAAGTTATTTCAGACAGTTTTTTCACGTGTCAGGCTCTGTTAAAAAATGGTCAATCTTTTACAGCATAATCAATTATTCTTTCGTATAAATTTTCCCAGCCTTTCCACGGACTAATACCGCTTAACGATTCGTTGTGCCACACTGTGTAAAGTTTCCCCTTTACGGCTTTAACTTTGTCAATAATTTCTACTGCTTTTTCATAAGCTTCATCAGGCGAGTGTTTTGAATAGAAATTTAACGTAGCATCCATAATTTGGAATGGATGTATTCGTAAGTTGGTAGCTGTGTTGGTTTTTAGGTTGAAAAATTTGTACGAACCGGCAAAACCTGCCCTGAAACCCGGGCGGGAAGCATAGCCCATTGAGAAATCGTGTTGTATGTCGCTTAAAATAAGCCTGTCATAGGAGTCGGGCATTTTGTATTTAATAAAATGAAATCTGTTATACAAAACCTGATCTTCCAGAATATCTTCAAGCTCTTCAATTTCTTCTCTTAAATGTTTGGGCGTTATCGATGAAGCATAAGAAGCATGAATGCCAATATGCGCCCGGTGTTTGTAGTCGAGTATCAGATTTCGGAAGTGTTTGTTTTGTGGTGAAACGGCTCTGTCAAACCCGCCATAATTACCCAAAAGAAAGAAAATGTAGGGCTTCAGATCGTATTTTTCGTGTATTTTATTGATTTTATCGAAACTGTCGTATGGGTCGGTTTCGCGTCCAAGTAAAACACGCATTCTATGTCCAAAATTGTGGAAACCGTGTCGTAACATGTTCATGACCAATCCGCCGGTCGTGCGTAAAAAGCCTTTGTGTAAATAGGCAAATGCATTGTCCACATCTATAGTGGGTTGGAATTCATAATGTTGCTCTTTTATCTCGAGCTCAGGAAACCGTTTTTTAAGTTTGTCGGTAAATCGGTTAATCCAAATATTGACAACGGGTTCATATAAAAATTTATTTTTCCACGCCAGGCTGTTTCTCGGATCATATCGGCCAAACCGGTCTTTTTTTGCATATAAATACTCTTCATAACGTGTTATCATATAGAATGATGCTGCAAATACATCAAAAGGGAAATCGCCTTTTTTTACTTGATAAAAAATGCTAACGCCGTCCCATTCTCCCACTTCAATTTGATGTTCGGTAACATCTTCCTGAAACAGTAACAGAACCGGAAAAATGTGAAGAGGGTTGTCTTCAAATTTTTCCATGGAGTAGTTTATTTTTGGACCGGTAACAGACCTGAACGTTTTTGCATTGGTCGTTACATCGTATTTAATACCCAACTGGTCTTTTAAAATAAAATCCAATAAAAAAATGAGCCTGTGGCTTTTTTTATGAGTGTATACAGTTAGCATAAATTAATCATTAAAAATTTCAATTAATTTGTGTTGTTCATTCTCCCAACATAATTCACCAGCCGCTATATGCAACCGCTCCTCAAAGGTATACTGTTTATCGTATAATTCTTTAATTTGATTCGCTATTTTTTCCGGTTTTCTGTTTTTTAGCACTTCTCCAACCTGGTATTCAGTTACTATTTTTTCCATTGACGGTAAGGCTGAAACTAAAGCCGGAATGCGTGCCTGTATGTAATCAAATAGTTTGTTCGGCAGGGCATAATAGTAATTCTTTCCAAGGTTTTCTTCCCAAGAGAGGCCAATATGCGCCTTCGGCGTGAGTTTTTTTAGTTCTTCAAAATCTTTGTGTCCTGTAAATTCAACATTTGGTATGGAATTTAGTTCTACTTGTTTTTGCAACTTTTTTTCCATATATCCGCTTCCGCAGATGATTAGTTGAAATCCGGGCAGAAAAGCCATCGTTTCTATCATCAACTCCAGGCCGCGCCCTTTGTTCAAAGCTCCCTGGTAGATTAAAGTTGGTTTGTCGAACTTATTAACATCTTTATTTTCCCGATAATACGGTACATTTCTCACTACCTGAACCGGAATTTGATATTTTTCAGCATAAATGTCCGCAATGGGTTGCGCCACAGTATAAAACCTTGAAACTTTTGGAATGCATTTTTGCTCAATCCATTCCCATATACTTTTTACTTTAGCACGGTTAATGAGCTCCGGTACTTCGGTAAAAAGTTCATGGCTGTCGTATACGAGTTTTTTCTTTTTAATTATTTTGGCCAGGGTACAGGCAGGGAGCGTATCCAAATCGTTGCTGAGAACAATATCGAACTTAGAAAAAAGCAGAAAAATAAACAGGCGAATATTGAAAAAAGCGTAAAATAAACTGCCATGGTTGAACAGCAAGCGGAACCTGCGCGTGCTATACGGTCGCTGTACACGCTCGCTGCTACGAAAGCGCCTTCCGACAAGAAGCACATCATATTGCATTTTGTTTTGTAAGGACATGGCAACTTTATGCACTCGTTGGTCGGTTGTGAGATCGTTTGTTACGCAGATGATAACACGCATAGTGAAATTTTATTTAGAGTCTGTCTATAAAGTCCGCTAACTTCGTTATACT
>CAYPSX010000009.1:22275-39104 GCA_964413185.1 uncultured Bacteroidales bacterium | reverse complement strand
AAAAAAAAACTATTATTTTATACAATAAAGAAAACCCCTTACTCATAGTTTAAACTAAAAATTTGTTTTGTGCCAATTATAACACTTATTTTGCTGAAAATATTATACAGAAATGATTCATCACCATATCGACATTACAAATTACAATACGTTTAAGGTCTCGCAGCAGGCAACTGCACTATTTGAATTTAATCAAAACAGCGAGCTTGTGAATTTCTTGAAAGAACAAGCATCGAAATTTAAAAAGCTAATGCCGGTGGGGCAGGGCAGTAATCTTTTGTTCACCCAAAAATTCGATGGATGCCTGTTAAAAAGCCAAAATTCGCAAATTGAAATTGTAGAAGAAGCTCCTGAAAAAGTTTTTGTGAAAACCGGGGCTGGGGTTGAATGGGATAAATTTGTGGAATGGGCTGTGGAGCGTGGTTTTTATGGTATTGAAAACTTATCGCTTATTCCCGGTACAACCGGTGCGTCGCCTGTGCAAAATATTGGAGCCTACGGGGTTGAAGTTAAAGACTGCATAGAGCAGGTCGAGGCCGTAAATCTGCAAACGCAGCAAATTCATTTTTTTTCAAATGCCGAATGCCGTTTTGGCTATCGCGATAGTATATTTAAAAACGAACTGCGCAATCAACTTATGGTAACGTCTGTTTTTTATCGTTTGTCGAAAAAAGAAAAATATCATCTTGATTACGGAACTGTAAAGCAAGAAGTTGATCGAATCGGAAAACTGAACCTCAAAAACATTCGCCAGGCAATTGTAAATATACGAAACAGCAAATTGCCCGATCACAATGTCATTGGGAATGCAGGTAGTTTTTTTAAAAATCCTGTGGTAGCTCGGGAAAATGCTGAAGAGCTTCATGAACAGTTTCCTGAAATGCCTATGTATCCCGCTGATAAAGGAAAGGTAAAAATTGCAGCCGGCTGGCTTATCGATCAATGCGGATTTAAAGGATATGTTACGTCAAACGGTGCCGGTGTGCACGAAAAACAAGCTCTGGTACTCGTAAACAAAGGAACACGAAACGGCAGTGATATTATTGAATTGGCAAATAAAATAAAAAGAACCGTATCCAAAAACTTTGGAATTCAATTAGAGCCAGAAGTCACCATTCTGTAAAACAAAAGGAAAAGCATTATAAACTCCATTCGCAATGCCCGGAACAGAACAGGGGGTTGAAAAGTATGTGCATCAACTTGAAAAAGCAAAGAAAGATTTGAAAATTGCAAGAAACAAAGCAAAAGAATCTCACAGACTGAAAAACAGACAAATCATTTTTTGATGCTTTCTTTACACAACCTGTTGATGTTACTTTGCTTGGTGAAGAAGTTGAAAGATTATCGGGTAAATAAAATGATTGTTAAAGCAAACGAAATTGAAAAACGTTTGTTATATTTCAAGTCGTTATATACGCCATAATTATTTTATAGCCAATGTCAGAACATATAATCACAGGTTTAGCTATAATTGTTATTTTGGGCATTAGTGCTCAATGGATTGCCTGGCGACTGAAAATGCCTTCCATATTATTCCTTTTGATATTTGGTTTTGTGGCCGGCCCCGTTACCGGAATTCTCAATCCTGATGAAGTAATGGGCGAAATGTTGCTCCCCGTAGTAACCATGTCGGTAGCCGTAGTTTTGTTCGAAGGCGGGCTTTCATTGCGTATCAATGACCTTAAAACAGTTGGCGGTACAGTTATGAAGCTTATCACCATTGGTGTGTTTATAACATGGATGGTTACCAGTGTGAGTGCTTATTATATTTTGGGGCTGAACCTCAGGATTTCCATTTTACTGGGAGCCATACTTGTGGTAACCGGCCCTACTGTTATTGGCCCGCTCATTTCTCATATCCGCCCTAAGGGAAATGTCGGTAAAGTACTGAAGTGGGAGGGCATTGTAATTGATCCGGTGGGTGCACTGTTGGCTGTTTTAGTTTTTGAGGTCATTTTAGTTGAAAAAATAGAGCAAGCTTCTTCTCTGGTTGCACTGGGTATATTGAAAACCATTGTGTTTGGAGGCGGTATAGGTATTGCTCTTGCCCTGCTTCTCATTTTTTTACTTAAAAGGTATTGGGTTCCTGATTTTTTACAGGAAGCAGTGACTTTTATGCTTGTTATTCTTGCATTTCTGCTTTCAAACCAATTTCAGGATGAATCAGGGCTGTTCGCCGCAACTGTAATGGGCATTGTATTAGACAATCAGAAAATGGTAACCATAAAAAATATTGTTGAATTTAAAGAAAATCTGCGGGTACTCATCATCAGTAGCTTGTTTATATTGCTTGCAGCACGTTTAGAGTTCAGCGATTTTACAGGCTTTCAATGGAATTCTGTCGTTTTTATGCTCGTGCTCATCTTTATTGGAAGGCCGCTGAGTATATTTTTGAGTACTCTGGGCTCAGGATTAAATATCCGTGAAAAAATATTTCTTTCGTGGATGGCTCCCCGTGGAATTGTAGCCGCAGCCATTGCATCGGTATTTGCTTTTAAGTTGGAAGTAACAGGACTTAAACAAACGGAGAATATTGTACCTATTACGTTTCTGGTTATTGTAACCACGGTTGCGCTTTACGGGCTAACTGCTCCCTGGCTGGCACGAAAACTGAAGGTTGCCCAGACAGATCCGCAGGGAATACTGTTCATAGGAGCGTGCAAATGGGTTCGCGATGTGGCCGTTCTCCTAAAGAAAAAAGGCTTTAGGATTGTTCTGATAGACACATCACTACCCAACGTAAAAAAAGCAAGAAGTAAAGAATTAACTGCCTACCATGGGAACGTTCTCTCAGAAGCCATTGCCGATGAGATCGACCTCGACGGGGTTGGCAAGCTATTGGCCATGACCCCAAATGATGAGGTAAATGCCCTGGCTGCGTTGAATTTCAGTGAGTTTTTCGACTCTGAACATATTTTCCAGATTAAACCGGTACTTAGCGATAATAAAGGCTTCAATGCCCATGCCCCAAAACATTTACGAGGAAGATTCGTCTTCAACGATGAGTTTCATTACGATACAATTGAGAAATTGATCAATGAAAACTATAAACTGCAGGTAATCGAGGTTGATGAAAATGTGACTTATGACGATTTAGTTATTCAATATAAGGGTAATATTTTGCCTTTATTTCTAATAACATCAACAAAAAAATTACATGTGTTTATTGAAGAAATAGAATGGGAGCCGACAGCAGGCGATAAACTAATTGTAATGGCCAGGAAGCAGTAGTTCAAACGTACCTTAATACCTGTTTAATAACAAAAAAAGTGTTTAAAACCAGCTAAAAATGATATATTTGAATCTGATTAAGATAAAAATGTGGTAAAGTCACTGAATGACAAATATTTATTGTTATGGACGAGATGAAATTTAGCAAAAAACCCGGAGCAAAACAGAAACGTTATCAGCACATTGTGGATGCAGCCGAAGAGGTATTGATTTTAAAAGGTTATGAGAATTCTACCTTTAACGATTTTGCCAGGGCTGCAGACTATAATAAAAGAACACTTTACTTATATTTTTCAGATAAAGATGATCTTTTTGCCGCTGTGGTATTGCGAATCTTAACACGTTTGGCAGAGCACGTAAACAAAAATATTGACAAATCCGGCTCGGGGCTTGATATTCTTCTTCAAATTGCTAAAGCCTATTTTTCGTTTTTTGAAGTCAACAAAGCCTACTACGGGCTTTTGTGGACATTTGAAGACAAATATTTTATTTTTGCCGAAAATACATTTAATTCCATCAATATTAACAAAACATACCATATTCGGAGAAAAAATATTGATTTAATTTCAGAAACTTACCAAAAAGGTTTAAACGATCAATCTATACAAGTTAAAGAAGATCCAAATCTTGTTATTACTCTGCTTTGGAGCCAAACACTGGGTGTGCTGCAGTTAATTTCCAGGGGGCAACATATTTTATCGAAAAATTATAGTGTCGATGCCGATATGTTATGCAAAAACCATATCGGGCATTTGAAGAGTATTCTTGCTAATGATTAATTCCTGTAAAACAAACATTCTTCTTTAATACAGTCTGTGTTTTTTGTATGAAAATGGCAAACAATGCGTTCCGGTCTTTCCAGCTCAATGTTCATGTTTTCACGTAACCAGGTCATTCCATGTAGTAAGCCGATGTAGGTGTTTCTTTTACAGCACCTTGGGCCGTTATACTTTGAAACCAGTGAAAGTCCCAATGCAGAAAATGCCTGGAGGTCTGCCCATTTTTTAGTCGAAAGAGAAGTTGTTTGGGTAATGTAGCTTACAAATGCAGCAGCACCTAATATGGCGCCACAACCGCCGTGAGTGCCACAAATGTTCCCCGGTATTTTTACCATGCGGGTACGTATTGTGTTCAGTGCGCTTACTAAATTAGACAGGTCTTCAACCCGGTTCGAATAACAAGCTAAAAGTACTGCCGGTACTAAATAATGGTGTTCAGGCCCGTGAATATTTACAAGTTCGTTTTCCATGATCCGATTTGCGAATGAAATTGGGTCGGTTTCACGGTAAGCAATACACTCTTTCAAAATTAAATTATTGGCATTTACGCGGTGGCAGGCATCACAAACAAAGTGACCTTCTTCACATATAATTTCTGTATCGAATTTTTCTTCGCAGTAATAGCATCTGGCGTTTTTGTGTAAGCCAGTGTAGATTAGTGGTTTACCGCAAATGGCACAGCCGCTTTTATGCACTAAGAAACGGTTCCTCATGGTTAATCCATATCAACTTCAACCAATTCAAATGGGAGGTTTACAAGTGTAGCGTACATTTGTCCATCGCCCAATACCTCTTCGTCATCGTATTTCCACTGCACATGAATATCTTTTCCATGTTGGGTATGCTCTTCAAACTTTTTTAAAATCAAAAGAATCATCCTGTTCGATGATGAGTTGAAATACTCAATGTACATATCTACATTTATCGTATGATCTATTTCAGGCACATTATTATCAATCCAGTCAAAAATGGGTTGAAAAAACTCTACCGGGTCTTCGGGGAAAGACCGGCCTGAAATTTCATATTTTTGATTTTCCGGGTCAAAAAGCACATAAGGCGTGGTTTCTGTATCTTCCCAAAAGAGCTTCTCCATGGTAATTAATTTTCGTAAATATAAAAAAACTTATGGAAACTAACCACAAACTAACCAATTTATCATTGTTTAGATAGACGATTAACAATTATTGAATTATATATTTCGTGATTGTTCTTCTGGTTTTATTGATTTTTTTTGATGCTCTTCGTTCCCCTTTGTTTTTTAATCATGTTGTAATTATTTTTTTTTCTGATTGTGTTTGCTGGTTTAGGCAAGGTGCGTCTCTTGCCTGAACAAAATTACCTGAATTTTGTCTAAAGAGTTATAGATAAAATAACTAATACGTTTAAATATGTCAAACTTTGAAATAAAAATGCCCAAAATGGGTGAAAGTGTACAAGAGGCAACAATTACCAAGTGGTTTGTCGAGAAAGGCCAAATGGTAGAAGAGGATGAAGCCTTGCTTGAAATCGCAACGGATAAGGTTGACTCTGAGGTTCCCAGTCCGGTAGACGGCAAAGTAATAGATATTAAATATGAAACCGGCGATGTGGTGCCGGTTGGAGAGGTTATTGCCATTATTGATCTCACCGGAGAAGAAGAAGTGGCCGGAGATAAGCCTAAGTCAGAAGAATCACCCAAAGATGATGATGAGAATAAGGCATCTGAAGAAAAATCAGAAGATTCCGATGAAGAAACACAAGAAGACACCGCTAAAGATGCAAGTTCAAAGGAGCAACAGAAAGAACCGAAAGATTCGAAAGAAAAGAAAGGTTCATCCGATGATCTCAATACCAAATCGGAGCGTTTTTATTCTCCATTGGTAAGAAATATTGCCAAAGAAGAAAATGTTGCATTCGAAGACCTCGAAAATATAGAAGGTTCAGGGAAAGATGGCCGCGTGCAAAAACAAGATATTCTGGATTATATTGAAAACAGGGGCGATCAACCAAAAGAGAAACCTACTGACAAAACACAAAAAGATAAAGAAGCACCTAAAAAAGCTGAAAGTGGTGTGTCGCCATCGGTAAGTTCGCAAGACGAAATTATTGAGATGAACCGTATGCGTAAGGTTATTGCCCGGCGCATGGTGGAAAGTAAGAATGTAGCGGCCAACGTAACAAGTATGGTAGAGGCCGATGTTGACAACCTCGTACAATGGCGCAACGCAAATAAAAAAGCTTTCCAGGAGCGCGAAGGAGTCAAACTCACGTTTATGCCCTTATTCATTGAGGCAGTTTCAAAGGCTATGAAAGATTTTCCCATGATAAACGTATCTGTTGACGGCGAAAACATCATCAAGAAAAAAGATCACAACATCGGCATTGCAGTTGCCCTGCCCGGCTACAACCTCATTGTTCCGGTTATTAAAAAGGCCGATCATAAAAACCTAACAGGTTTATCGCACGAAGTAAATAACCTCGCTGAGAAGGCCAGAAACAACAAACTTACTATGGACGAAATTGAAGGCGGCACATTCTCAATAACCAATTTCGGTAGTTTTGGCAATATAATGGGCACGCCAATAATTAATCAGCCGGAATCAGCAATTTTGGCTGTGGGAACCATCGAGAAAAAGCCCGCTGTGGTCGAAACTGAATATGGCGACATGATTGTTCCGCGACATAAAATGTTCCTTTCATTAACCTACGATCATCGGGTAATTGATGGCGCTCTGGGCGGAGCTTTTGTGCGCAAAGTAGCCGATTATCTCGAACAATTCGATAAAAGCAGAACCGTTTAAAACTTAACCAACATGGCAAAAAAAGATAAATACAACGTAAAAACAACCGATAAAAAAACACTGGAAAAGTGGTATAAATTATTAACCGTTGGCCGGGCAATTGATGAAAAAGCTCCCAACTACCTTAAACAGGCAATCGGCTGGTCGTATCACGCGCCTTATGCCGGTCACGATGGAATTCAACTGGCTATTGGCCAGGTGTTTGAGGAAGGGAAAGATCATCTGTTTCCGTATTATCGCGATATGCTTACTGCTCATTCGGCCGGAATGACTGCTGAGGAGCTCATTCTCAACGGAATATCAAAAGATACCGATCCGTCATCCGGTGGAAGGCACATGTCCAACCACTTTGCTAAACCTGAGTGGAACATTCATAATGTTTCATCCTGCACAGGAAATCACACGCAGCAGGCAGCAGGTGTCGGACGGGCTATGAAATACTATAAAGGCGAAGGTGTAATCATCAGCTCGCAAGGCGAATCGTCTGTTTCAGAAGGTTACGTTTATGAAGCCATTAATGGTGCTTCAAATGAAGAATTACCGGTGATTTTTGTCTTTCAGGATAATGGTTACGGAATTTCGGTACCCAAAGAAGATCAGACCGCCAATAGAAAAGTAGCCGATAATTTCAGCGGGTTCAAAAATCTGAAAATAATTCATTGCAACGGAAAAGATGTTTTTGACTCTATGAACGCAATGAAAGAGGCCAAAGAATGGGCACTGGAAAAACAACAACCCGTTATTGTTCATGCTAATTGCGTGCGTATCCATTCTCACTCAAACAGCGATCGTCATGAGTTGTATCGCGATGAAAATGAGCGCAATTATGTACAACAGTACGATCCGATTTCTAAATTCAAGCGAATGTTATTGCGCTACGAGCGTTTTACCGAAAAAGAGCTGGAGAAATTAGATGAAGAAGCCAAAAAGATCGTGAAAGATGCACACAAAAAAGCGCTCAAGGCACCCGATCCTAAACCGGAATCGATTTACGATTACGTAACACCCGAACCCTACAAAGCCTCGAAATATCCGGATGGAACGCACGATTTTGATGGTACAAAGAAGAAAATAATCGAAGCACTCAACGAAACACTCAAAGCCGAATTCCGGGAAAATCCCGATACATTTATGTACGGTCAGGATATGGCCAACAAAGACAAAGGCGGTATTTTTAATGTTTCGAAAGGGATGCAACAGGAATTTGGCAAAGAACGCATATTCAACGGCCCAATTGCCGAAGACTACATTACCGGTACTGCCAACGGAATGACCCGCTACAACGATAAAATTCGTGTTGTTGTGGAAGGCGCCGAGTTTGCCGATTATTTTTGGCCGGCCATGGAACAACTCGTTGATTCATCGCACGATTATTGGCGTTCGAATGGCAAATTTGTGCCGAATTTTACAATCAGGCTGGCTTCCGGCGGGTACATTGGCGGCGGGCTTTATCACAGTCAGAATATCGAAGGCGCACTTACTACATTGCCTGGCTTACGCGTTGTTTATCCATCGTTTGCCGATGATGCAGCCGGATTACTTCGTACCTCGGTTCGCAGTCGCGGAATGACAATTTTTATGGAGCCTAAAGCTCTGTACAACGACCCAAAAGCTGCAACGCCCATTCCCGAAGATTTTGAAGTGCCGTTCGGCAAAGCGCGCATTCGTCGCGAAGGCAAAGATATGACCATTGTAACTTACGGAAACACAACGCACATGTCGCTTGAAGCTGCTGAAAAGCTGCAAAAAGAGATGGATATGTCGGTTGAAGTGATCGATCTTCGCTCATTGCTGCCGCTGGATACGGAAACAATCATAAAATCAGTGAAGAAAACCAACAAAGTAATGGTTGTGCACGAGGACAAAGTTTTTAGCGGTTTTGGCGGAGAAATAGCCGCACAAATTGCCAATGAGGCTTTTGAATATCTCGACGGACCCGTTATGCGCGTTGGTTCTCCTTTTACACCGGTCGGGTTTAACCCCATACTTGAGAAAGCCATTTTGCCCAATACAGATAAAATATACGATGCACTCAAAAAATTAGCAGAATATTAATAACTCTACAAGTGAAGGTGGTTTTAAATCGCCTTCACTTACTTAAATAATTGATAAAATGAAGAAAACAGGATTATTTTATAGTTTCAATACACATAAAACTTCCCAGGTTGCCAAAAAAATTAAAGAACTCTGGGAAGGGGACATTGATGAAATTAATGTTGAAAAAGCCACAGACGAGCAACTTATGGCCTACGATAACTACATTTTGGGCGTCCCTACATGGTTCGATGGCGAATTGCCCAACTACTGGGATGAGCTTGTGCCGGCCATGGAAGATATGAAGTTCAAAGGAAAAAATTTTGCCATTTTTGGCAACGGCGATCAAAAAGGATATCCCGAAAACTTTGGCGATGCCGTGGGAATTATGGCCGAGCTGATTGAACAGCAGGGCGGAAAAGTAGTGGGGCACACAGATATAGACGATTATGAATTTGAAAGCTCCAGGGCAGAAAGAGATGGCAAATTTGTTGGACTGATACTCGACTTTGAAAATCAATCGCGCAAAAATAACAGCCGAATAAAGAAATGGGTTGAACAAATTGCCAATCAAATGGTTTCATAAATAAACTCAAAAGAATATAACTATGGATAAACTAACTACAAACTACATGGGTCTGGAACTGAAAAATCCCATTATTGCGGGGGCCAGTAACCTGACAACAAAGCCGGAAAATGCTAAAAAACTTGAAAAAGCAGGTGCAGCAGCACTCATCTATAAATCACTTTTCGAAGAAGAATTGGAGCTCGATGCGCTCAAATTATCCCAGGAACTTGATGAGTATGACGAGCGGCATGCAGAAATGATCAATCTTTTTCCTTCCATTGAACATGGAGGCCCCAGTGAATATCTTTATGACCTTGAAGAGGTGGTTAAAGCCGTGAGTATTCCCGTAATAGCCAGTGTGAATGCTGTAAAGAGAACAATGTGGATTGAATATGCCAAAAAAATTGCCGAAACCGGCGTGGCAGCACTTGAGCTCAATTTTTACTATGTTCCGTCAGATATGAATGCTGTGCCCGAAAGAATTGAAGATGAGCAAATATCAATTCTCGAAGAGCTTAAAAAACAAGTTGATATCCCAATTTCTGTTAAAATTAGTCCGTATTATACCAATTTGCTCAACTTTATTAAAAAATTAGATGATGCCGGTGCAGATGGTATTGTGATGTTTAACAGGCTGTTTCAACCCGATATAAACATTGAAAGTGAAAAGAATGAATACCCGGACAACTTCAGTCAGAGCGAAGATAAGAAGCTGGCTCTGCGGTTTGCAGCTTTAACCTATGGACATATTGAGGCAACCAAAGTTGCAAACAACGGTATACATACCGGTGAAGATGTTATTAAAGTGATGCTTGCCGGAGCAGATGCAGTTCAAATTGTTTCAACACTTTATAAAAACGGCTTTAATACAATATCAACCATGCTCGATAAAATGAATAAATGGATGGATGATAAAGGGTATAAAACTACTAAAGATTTTGTTGGTAAACTTTCCAAGAAGAATATTAAAGACCCGTATGCTTACCGGAGAGCACAGTATATAGATATTTTAATGAATTCTGAAGAACTGTTCAAATATCGTGAACAACCTTGATAGAAATAGTTTATTTCGAATTCATAATATAGATCCCAGTCCGGATAAAAACTTCCTGGCTGAAGTTTTTTCAAAAAAAAACCGGCGTTTAGGCCGGTTTTTCCGTGTTATGGGGAATTTCACTTACCTCTCTTCATAATTGAATGCAATTTTAATCATGTAGGTTTTTCCATGGAGGTAAGGGTTTTTTAGGTTAACAGTACTGAGTTCTTTTTTTACATGCTCAACAAATTTTTCTTTTCCCTGCACATTTTTCGTCTCAATTTTACCATCTTCAGTAATAGAAAATGTTACCCAAACATCAGTTGACGCTTCAGTGCCAACTTCGCTTTTAGGGTAATTCATTACATCTTCTAATGCGCTGTACAAGTCTGCCTGACTTGTAGCCGGACTTGGCTTGGGAGGCCTTTCAGCCATTGTTGCTGTTGAAACAAAAAGAAATGCTGCGAAAAGAACAGTTGAAATTACTTTTAGGTTTTTCATAATACTAAGTTTTAAGGGTTAAAAAAAATGAGTTTTTAAGGTTTTCTATATAAATGACGTCTATAAATCTGTTTCGTTACACATTTATTTACGAAACTTATGCCGTTTGCTTTAAGTCTTTGAAACTAAGGCTATTGTATTTTAATTTTTTTTCACTACTTCAATTTTATCGTTCATAAACGAACAAAAATTGTTCGTTTTGAGAACACAGAGAAGCAAAATTACAGCCCACAATTCTTATTCGAGATTTGTCATTAGAAATTTGCAAAATTTCTAATGACAAACAATACCCAAAAGTGAGCTATGTTTTTTCAGGGAGCTGGGCGTTAATATTCAGTTTATGAGAGTTTTGTGGGCCTTAGTCGAAAAATGTGGTGAACGGCGAAGCCCTCACGCAAGTAATAATCCGGGGCTAAAGGGCTTTACAATGCACAAAACAGGAGTCCCTCCGGGCAACCGGAAATTTGTTTTTAGGTGGAGTTTTTGAACGTAGAAAACCTCTGGAGTTTTATCCCATTTCGCTTATCCGCTCCAGTTTTGTCAGGTTTTTTACCGAAATGCGGCGCCCGTTGATATTGATTATGCCTTCTTTTGCAAAAGCCGACAATGTGCGGATAGCATTCGAGGTTGTCATGTTTGATAAATGCGCAATATCTTCACGCGATAAGTAGATGTTGATTGTATTTCCGTCTTCTTCAAGGCCATACGTATCTTTGAGAAAGAGCAGCGATTCGGCCAGGCGGCCGCGAATGTGCTTTTGCGTAAGTGTAACCGTTCGTTTGTTGGCAAATCCCAGCTCAAAAGCCAGCGATTTAATTATTTTCATGGAGAAATCAGAGTTTTTTCGGATAATTTGCTCCAGCGCTTCCCTGCGTATTGTGCATACAACACTTTGTTCAATAGCTTGCGCAGATGCAATATGATTTTCGTCGGCAAAAAGGGCACGGTACCCGATAAAACTAACGGGCTTGGCCATGCGAACAATTTGTTCCCGTCCGCCTACACCTTCTTTAAAAATTTTCACTTTACCTTGTTGCAGGCACAATAATCCTGATGGACGCTCTGCTTCGCGGAAAATAATCTCGTTTTTTCTATATGATGTGCACGTGTAATTTTCGTAGAGTATGCTAAACTCATCTTCTTTTAAAGTGTTAAAAACAGAATTGTTCTTTACGAGCGTTTCAATGCAATTTTGTTGATTTTCCATATTTTTTAAGTTTTCACACGCATAAAATTATATATTTTTTTCCAGCAATACTACATTTTCTATATGATGTGTATGCGGAAACATGTCTACTGGTTGAATAGCTTTAACATTATAAGCCGGATGCAGTAATTCAAGATCGCGCGCCTGTGTGGCCGGGTTACAGCTAATGTAGACAATTTTTTTTGCTCCTGATTGCCGAATAACTTCGACAACATCCGGGTGCATGCCTGCGCGGGGCGGATCGGTAATAATAACGCCGGGTTGGCCATGCTCTTTAAAAAAGTCCCCGGTTAGCATATCTTTCATGTCTCCGGAGAAAAATATTGTGTTTTCGATATTGTTCAGCTTTGCATTTACCCGTGCATCTTCTACGGCTTCTTCTACGTACTCAATACCAACAACTTGTTGTGCTTTTCCGGCCACAAAATTGGCAATGGTTCCCGTTCCGGTATACAGGTCGTAAACAATTTCCTCTCCGCTCAGCCCGGCAAAATTGCGCGCCACTTTGTAAAGCTCATAAGCCTGTTCGCTGTTGGTTTGGTAAAAAGATTTTGGCCCGATTTTAAATTCTAGGCCTTCCATTTCTTCCATAATGTGGTCTGCTCCTGAGAAATTTATCACTTGCTGGTCTGCTATGGAATCGTTTGCTTTTTGGTTGATGATGTAGTTGAGCGAATTAATGGCTGGAAACGAGGTTTTAATATGGTTAAGCAGTTGATTTCGTTTTTCTGCATCATCTTCATAAAAAACCACAATTATCATCCATTGTCCGGTTGAGGTATTGCGAATGATGAGGTTTCGCAATAAGCCGTGGTGGTTACGAATATCAAAGTATGTGAAATTATTTTCCCGTGCGTAACGATTTACTTCATTTCTAATCTGATTCGATAGTTCAGGTTGCAGATAGCATGTATCTATATTGAGCACTTTGTCGAACATTTTGGGTACATGAAAGCCCAAAGCATTGCGGTCATCATGTTCTGTATCCTGGTCAATTTCTTCTTTTGTGAGCCAACGCCGGTTCGAAAAAGTATATTCAAGTTTATTTCTGTAATATTTTGTTTCATCCGAACCCATTATCGGGCTTATTTGCGGCAGGGGCACTTTGCCAATGCGTTGCAAATTATCTTCAACTTGTTGCTGTTTTGCCTGCAATTGCAGTTCATACGGAATATGCTGCCATTTGCATCCGCCGCAAACACCAAAGTGGGAACAAAAAGGTTCGGTTCTTTGTGATGAATATTCATGAAATTTTGTGATGTAGCCTTCGTAAAAGTTTTTTCGTTTCCGGTTTACCTGAACATCAACAATGTCGCCTGGCGCGGCGTAAGGGACAAACACTACTTTGTTTTCTAATCGCCCCAAAGCTTTCCCCTCTGATCCTATGTCAGTTATCTCAATGTTTTCGAGTAGTGGTTTTTTTCGTCTGTTTTGTCCCAATGTTGTTGTGTTTTTAGTGGCTGAATATTATTTAATCTTCTGAGCAAAACCTATGCCGAATGGGCTAAGTTGTCTGTTTTCTGTTTGTTTTTTCAATGGTTTGAAGTAAAAGTTATCCTTCACTAAACATTTTATCAATTATGGCAATATTTTCCCGGTCGATGCAGTCATCAATATTAAGCATTTTTCTTAAAACACAGGAACGTGCAGTCATTTCCATCAGTTCCAGCCTGTCGAAAGCCTGAAGCAGGTTTTCACCAACCGTTAAAATGCCGTGGTGCTGCAAAATTATTGCGTTGCTTTTTACTATGGCCTGAGCTGCAGCTTCTGCCAGTTGTGGTGTTCCCATTGTTTCGTAAGGGGCAAAACCGGGCTGCCCCAGCATGGCTCTGGCTTCACCATTAATGCGGGTGTTAATTAATCCTTCTCTGGCTGTTAATGTGGTTGCTGTAAATGGATGCGCGTGAACTATTGCATTTATGTTTTTTCTCTGCTTGTAAATGGCCAGGTGCATACCTGTTTCCATGCTTAGTTTGAGTTTCGGTGTCAGGTTTTTGCCTTTGATGGTTACAATACCGATTTGGCCGGGTTTCATGTTGCCTTTGTCGGTTTGCGATGGTGTAATATAAATGAGATTTTTGTGGCGCACACTTACATTACCGCCACTGGTTGTGGTCAATCCTTTAGCATAAAGGCGGTTCATTATGGCGGCTACTTGTTTTTTGTGTTTTCGCTTCATTTTTTTGCTTTTGAAAAGTAAGATTCAAGTGATTTTTTATTGGCTTCAAAAATACCATGTTCAGTAATGATTCCGGTTACTAGCGAGGCCGGAGTTACATCAAAAGCAGGGTTTAGTGCATCTGATCCGGGATTGGTGAGGCGTATGGTTTGTAAATCGCCATTTGGGGTTGTTCCTGTGGCATAGTGTACTTCATCTGTACTGCGTTGTTCAATATTTATGGCGTTGCCATCGGGCATTTCCGGGTCGATTGTGGAAATAGGGGCAGCCACATAAAAAGGAATGTTGTAGTATTTGGCTGCGATGGCTTTTTCCAGTGTGCCAATTTTGTTGGCAACGTCACCGTTGGCTGCAATACGGTCGGCACCGGTAATTACAATATCTATTTCGCCTTTGCTCATGTAGTATGCAGCGGCATTGTCGGGAATTATGGCGTGGTTTATTCCCTGGTTTTTGAGTTCCCAGGCTGTGAGTCGGGCTCCCTGGCTGCGTGGCCGGGTTTCATCGGCCAAAACTTTGATTTTTTTTCCTTCAGATTGAGCTATGTAAGCGGGTGCGAGTGCGCTGCCATAATCTACAAATGCCAACCAGCCTGCATTGCAATGTGTGAGCATGGTTGCATCGTTTTTGAGTAGTTTATTGCCGTTTTCACCGATTGCCTTTCCTGCGGCTGCATTGGCATCGGCCATTGTTTGTGCTGTTTCAAAAGCTTTTTCAACGGAAATGATTGCGGCTTCGTATACGGCTTTTACCGTGTAAAAAAGGTCGTATGCGGTGGGGCGTGTGGCTTCAATTTCCTGTCGTGCCTGAGCAAGGTCTTTTATGTAGTTTACTTTTGAAGCTTCTGCTGCGGCCTGCGCCATGGCAAAACCGGCTGCCCCGCCAATGGCACCGGCTCCGCGGGTTACCATTGTTTTTATGGCTTTGCATGTTTCTTTATATGTTTTTGCTTTAAATATGCTGAATTCAAACGGCAATAAGTTTTGTTCGATTAAATGCACGGTTGTGCCCTCAATCCAAACGCTGCGATAATATTTATTGTTGACTAACATAGAGTCTGTCTATAAAGTGAAGTGTTTAGTTCAGAATGTTCGAGATCAAGGCGTGTGAGAATTTAAAACCGCAGCATACATAGGGTATGTGAGGATTTTAAATTTGAGCAACAACGCAGATATCGGACATTATGGACAAACACTAACATAGTGTTTAAAAAAAAGCTCATGTAGTTGCATACATGAGCTTTGTGCTTTATATTAATTATACTGAAAAATGTTTTTTACTATGGGCTAAATACATAATTGATCAGCTCATAAGGTTTAGTTGTTCCTGAAACTATGGTTAATGGGTTTTTACTCCTCAACTTTTTGCCCAAGAATAACTTGAAGAATAAGTCCTAAGACAATTAGCCCGCCACCAATAGCAAGCGGTGTATTGCTGTCTGTTGTGTACAAAGAGTTTACTCCGGCGATGATGGCTCCAATCAGGATTACAAGTATTCCGATATTTTTTAAGAACATTTTCATGATAATAACTTTATTTAGGTTTATTTTCCGGGTATAAAAATAGAAAATTTGCGCGGAAAAAGTAAAATTCTTTTATATGTTTTAGGTTTTTATTCATCCGGTATTAATTGTTTGATGCGTTCGATTTGTTTTTGCTTGTTTACTTCGCGTAAATTGTTGGCTGTTTCGGTGAAATATTGGTGCGATGAAATAAATTTTACCTGTAATTTGTTCCACGAATCAATGTCGCCAATTTTGTCTTGTGCTTTAAGTTCTTCGTAAAGTGTGTTGGAAACGGGTATAAAGTCTGACCGGCCAAGGTAATCGAGATCGGCATCGCACATTATTCTTTCCAGTTTTGTTTTGGGTTCGGGCGGCAGCTGTGTAGCCATAATAAGGTCGCAAATTTTATCGATTTGTTCTTGCGAATAATGAAACTCGGGCAGCATTTTTCTGGCCATTTCTGTTCCATAGTGTTCATGGTTTTCATATCCAACGGTATGTCCGGCATCATGGAAAAGTGCGGCTGTTTTGAGCAGCAAAATTTCTTCATCGTTTACGCCTTCGCCAATGCCGATGAGCTCTGCCTGTGAGGTTACATCTATGGTGTGTTTTACATTGTGGTAGTAGAGGTAATCGGGCAGGCCTTTCTCGAGAATATCTAATATAATCTCCTGCAAATCAGAGAATTGTCTGAGTAGGTACCGCGTTTTAAAAGTTTTGTTTGGTATGCGGCCTTCTCCATTTACAGAGAGTTCCGGGCGTATGCCTTTTACGTAATACATTTCAACATCGCCTTTGTATTTGACCGGCATTTTGCCAAAATATTCGCAAACGAAATATTCCCGCACCATTTCGTACGTCATAACGGAGATGTTTATTTCACCGGTTTCGCATGATGCTTTCATGCGACTGGCAATATTTACGGTGTCTCCTTTCAGGTTGTATGAAACTTTTTTTCGCCCCATGGTAGTGGCGGTTACCGGCCCGGTGTGCATTCCAAATTTTATTT
>CAYPSX010000009.1:0-22265 GCA_964413185.1 uncultured Bacteroidales bacterium | reverse complement strand
CCTATTATTCCCAATGATCGATAATCGTATTTTTCCCATATTTTTTTGCTGTCGGAGAGCCGGTCTTTTTGAATTTTATTAAGCTTGTGGCGCATTTCAAGTGCAGCCATAACTACATCAATAGGGTTGGTGATGTTTTTTACGGGTACGCCACCTGCACTCATGTAAGTATCTCCAATGGATTTGATTTTTTGTATGTTGAAATTTTGGGAAATTTGATCGAATTCGAAGAATATCGTGTCGAGTTCATCTATTATGTCGTGGGAGTTTGTTTCTTCGTAAATTTTTCCAAAACCTTCGATGTCGGCAAATAAAATTGTTGCCATTTTAAAGCGAAGGGTTTTTTCGCGCGATTTGCCTTCGGTAAGGCCTTTTTCTGATTGTTTGAATTCGTGTAGCTTATCTTTCATCCGGTCGTTATCTTCCTGAAGCTTTTCGTTTTTATCGACCAGTTTTTTGTTGGCCATGGAGAGTTCTTTGTTCTCTTTCATTAGCCGCGCTATACGTTTGACCAGATCCTTTTCTTCGCTACTCATCTTTGGAGATTTTGGCATTATTAAATAAAGAATATGCTATTGGATAGCAAATTACTAAAAAACACTTTACCAGACAATAATGTTTATGGTAAATTTTATAAATATTGCCGGCAGAAAAATTCCTGTAATTGTGTTTTTGGGTGTTTTATCTTCCGGGCTTTTGGCAAAAAATAATTTTTTCGTTGGCCAGAAGGGCGTATTTTTCTATTTCTGCCGGTGTTAGTTCCTTATTAAAGTCTTTGATAGTAACATCAAAACCTGCTTTGCGCAGTCTCTCGGGATAGTCGGCGCCATAATATCTCACGTGGTCGCGCTGCCCAAATAGTTCTTCGCGTTTTTGAGGATCTGTTATTGTGTTATCCTCAATGGTATGCTCTTGATTCCAGCGTATTGGAACCTGAAAAATAGCCCATCCGCCGGGTTTTAATATGCGGTAAAATTCTTTCATGGAGGCTACATCTTCCCACACATGCTCGAAAACGTGATTGCACATGGCTGCATCGAAACTATTGTCCTCGAAAGGCATTTTGCGGATGTCCATTTTTACATCGGCCCAGGGGGAGGAGAGGTCGCCGGTTATATATTTCAGGTTTTTTTGTTTTTTGAACAGTCGCAAAAAACAGTATTCCGGTGCTACGTGTAGGAATTTGATTTTATCTGAGAAAAAGTTTGTATGTTTTTGCAGGAAAAGCCAAATGGCTCTGTGGCGTTCCAGCGACATGCTATCGGGTGCCAGTGCGTTTTTGCGGGCATTGATGCGCCCGTATGGCAAAAGCTTTTTGTAGCTTTTTCCGTTTATTGGGTCGGTGATTTTGTTGCCGCGATAAAGCGGACTGATGGTACGCAGGAAAAAGTGGGCAACTTTTTGTTGTGTTTCGCGCGGAATAAAACGTGTTGTAAGTTGTATGATTTTTTGCATGGGGCGTTTGAATATCTTCGTTTTCGTTATTTATCTTTATTAAAATAGGTATCGAGTAACTGATGGGCAGCCTGGAAAGAGCTTATTTCGTTGTTCAGTACTTTTTTTTCTGTTTTGGTCAGCAGTTCTTTTATGCTTTTGTTATTGTAAAAACTGGTTCTCAGATGTTCGTTAATGGTTTCGTACATCCAGTATTTTGCTTGTTCCTGGCGCTTTTGTGCCCAGTAATTATTTCCCTGCGTGTTTTGTTTATAATCTGTAATTGTTTGCCACACCTTATCGATATTGGAATTGTGCAGGGCAGAACATGTAACAACTTTGGGACTCCAGCCCGATGGCGATGGCGGAAAAAGATGCAGGGCGCTTTGGTATTCTGCTTTTGCCTGGTTGGCTTTTTGTATGTTGTTTCCATCGGCTTTATTGATAGCAATAGCATCGGCCATCTCCATAATGCCTCTTTTAATTCCTTGCAGCTCATCTCCGGCTCCGGCAAGCATGAGGAGCAAGAAGAAATCGACCATGGAATGCACGGCAGTTTCGCTTTGTCCGACTCCTACGGTTTCGATAAATATTACGTCAAAGCCTGCGGCTTCGCACAGAAGCATAGATTCTCGCGTTTTTCGGGCTACGCCACCAAGCGATCCTGCAGAAGGGGAGGGGCGTATAAAGGCATTTTGATTGTTTGCCAGCGTTTCCATGCGTGTTTTGTCGCCTAAAATGGAGCCTTTCGACCGCTCACTGCTCGGGTCAATAGCTAAAACAGCCAATTTGTAACCTTTTTTGGTTATTTCGTTTCCTAACGATTCAATAAAAGTACTTTTTCCTACGCCGGGTACACCTGTAATACCAATTCGCATTGAGTTGCCGGCGCCGGGCAGGCATTGTTCAATAATTTGCTGAGCTGTTTCCTGATGCACGGGAAGCGAGCTCTCAATCAATGTGATGGCCCGGCTTAGTATTCCGCGATCCTGGTTTTTTATTCCATCAATATAATCATTGATCGTTAGTTCTTTTTTTCGGAACCTGCGGAAGTTCTTTTTAGCTTGAGGACTGATGCTGGGCGGTTGGGGAACGCCTTTATTTACATGAAGTGCACTTTTATTTTTTTTATTTTTATCTGAATTCATTCTTTTCGTCGGTTTAGCATTTATGCTTTTTTACTGTTGGTAAAATTATACAAATTTAAAGTATGTTTGTTTTTTGGTTAATCATTTATAAAAGGAAAGCCCCAGTTTTGGGGCTTTTATTTTTAATGGTTTTCTGTTTTTATTTTTGCTAAAAAACATTTGGTCCTTCAGGGGCTACTTTTTTTTTACTGTACCCCGTATCACGAGTGTTGTGATACTGCTTTCAGGATCATTGGCGTATATTCTTATGGTTTTTTGCTGCGTGTTGAGTTTTCCGCGTGAGTTGAAGGTGGCTTTAATGAAACTTTTTTCTCCGGGTTTTATAGCCTCTTTGGGCGGTGCTACAGCTGTACAGCCACAGGTTGCATGAACTTTTCTAATTACGAGGTCACTTTTTCCGGTATTTACAAATTCGTATTTATGTGTTACTTTTTCGCCCTGGGTAATGGTGCCAAAATCGAAATGTTTGTCTTTAAAGCTGATATGTGGAGCGTTGGCACGCTGCTCTGGTGTGAGGTGCGAAAAGTCTTCTTCTACAATGGCTGTGGTTGCTATTCTGTGTCGCGGATTGGTTTCTCCGTTTATTTTTAATGCCAGGCGGCTGCGCACATATCCGTAGTTGTTTATTTTTGATCCGAAAATGGTCGCATTGATGGTTCCTTTTTCACCGGGCTTTAGCACTTTTTTTGAAAACTGCACATCCATGTACGATGGAACCCTGTCCATGTCAAGAGTTACCGGCTTGTCTGAATCATTAACAATTTTTAATGTTTTGAGTTTCTTTTCTTTGTCTGTAATGCGCAAGAAAGCAAACTGGGTATTGTCCAGTCTTACCGGACCTAATTTACGCGGATAATCGTCTGCTATTGATCGGGGTTTAGGTTCAACATTGCCTTTAATTCTAAGAACTACATTGGGGTTTTCTGCAGAGTTGCTGTATACACGTAGAGTTTTACTAAACGGCCCCGGACGGTTTTTTGGGTTGTATTCTGCCGATACAAATCCTTTTTCTCCCGGGTTTACCGGTTTTTTTGTATGCTCTGAACTTGTACAGCCGCATGTGGCGCGTATGTTATTGACTATCAGTGGTGCACTACCGGTGTTTGTAAATTCAAATTTATATTTGGCAATGCCGCCGTCTTCTTTAATTTTCCCATAATCATGCACGACCTTATCAAAAGCAATGTGAGGGCCATTTTGCTGGGCTAATGCCAGTCCCAGTGTAATAAAAACTACTGCAACGGTTGTAATATATTTTTTGTACATAACTAATAATTTTAATTCTGAATGCAAATTTAAAAATTGTTTGGTCTTTTGTCGGTTTTATCTTGTAAAAAAATTATTTCAATTGGCTATCAGCCATAAATCTGTTATCAATTTGATGTTTTAGTTGATTACAGACTAATAGTTTGTGCTGAAATAACTTAACGTTTTAAACTTGTTCTTTTGCCCTTTAACTTCCTTGAAAATTCATTAAATAGCCCGCTATTCGCAGTATTTTCAAGTTGCTAAAGAACAAATTCGTTAAAACGGCCTACTTATTTCATTACAATCCCTAAAGTTCAATTATTGTACCATGAATTTTTCAAACGGATGTATAATGGAGTAGTTGTATTAAAGAAGAGAATGTGCAGGATAGATGTAAATATTTGTCGGGTAACGATTTGCTTTCTGGTGTTAATAAGCACAAAGCTTCCGTATATTAAAAAAACCGCCTCAGTATGAAACGGTTTTTTTTATTTTTTGGCTTTTTCTATGAGTGTCGTCATTTAGCCAATGAGTTGTGCTACAGTAGTTGGGGTTGTGTTTTTAGCAACCGCCTCCCATATCGTGTTTTTTTTCTCCGCCCCCGCCAAGTGCTTCAAGGTTTTTATCAACCCGGTCGGGGTAGGTCAGTTCCCATTTTTTAAAGCCGCCATCGAGATAGGTTACGTTTTTAAATCCTAATTTTTTTAGTGTTTTGGCTGCTAGTATGCTACGGCCTCCTTTTTTGCAGTACACAACAATATTTTCTTCTTTTTCTGGCATGTCTATGTCTTTGTTTTTCCAGAATGATTTATTCAGAATTTTAAATTCCAGTGTTCCGCGGTTGATAAGTGCAGATCCCGGAATGTAGCCGTGGTTATGTTCACGGGCTGTACGTACATCCAGAAGTGTGAAAGCTTTGTCGTTATCCATGCGTTTGAAAAGATCTTCTGCGGTAATTTTTGTGGTCTCTTTTTTAGCTGCTTTTACGAGTTCATCCGGCGTAAAGTTGGTTTTCTGACCGCAGCAGCCGACAAGCAGGAAGGCAATAATAATGATGCTTGCTGTAAATATTTTTTTCATAGTTGTATTGTTTTAGAGTTAGCTATTTTATTTTGTATTTGTCTGAGGATCATTTTCAACATCTTCAAGATGTTCGTAGCCTGTTATCATGGACCAAAGATTAGTATGAACTTTATGCCCGGTTGTGATTAGGTACAGGTGCACAATAATGAAAACGACTAATAAGAATGCTCCCAGTGTGTGGATAACGGCTACGGGCTCCAGGTTTGATATGTCGAGCGGGTTGTCTGAGTAGTGAAAATACATATACATGAACCCTGTTATCATTTGAACAGGGAATATTAGAATCAACAATCCAAAATATACGATGCGTTGCAACGGGTTTAACTTGAAATCGGGTGTTTTTTTCACGGGGTGTTCTTCTTTTTTGAAAATCCCCGACAGGTAGTACATTATTTGCGATTTTACGTTGTTTCTAACTGGTATGAATTGCCTGCTTTGTCCGGTTACCAGCATCCAAAAGGCAGTGAATATGGCGAGAATAAGGAAAACCCATCCGGCTGTAGAGTGCAATCTTACTGCTTTTTCATATCCAAAAGCTTCATAAAAACCATGAATTTCAAAGCCTGTAACGATTAATAATATGATGAGCAACATTTGAGTCCAGTGCCAGAAACGTTCGTATTTGCTGTATATTTTATATTTTTTCATTGTTGATTCGTTTTATTTGTTCCTGATTGATGATATAATTCTTCCTAAAGCATGCCCGAAAACGGCCAACAGCGAAAGCATAATAAGTGCAAAACCTCCGTAATTAACCGCTTTGTTGAAATCGCGGCCGGGCAGGTAAAAGCCCTCCAGGTTTTGGAGCCGGCCTTCTCTGGAATGGCATTCGGTGCATCCAACTATTTTTTCTTTTGGCGAAACCATGTGGTTGATGGGCCAGTAAGCTTCAGTTTCGATGAAGTCGTATTCGCCGCTGTACGGGCGGTTGTTTGTGCGCATGCCAATGGCAGTTGCCGAGTCCCAGTTAAAATCTTTCCAAAAAGCTCCCATGCCTTTTTCAGGAGCCCAAACTTTTAGGCTGATGAGGGTTTTGTTTACCGGGTCGTATGGTTGGCGTCCTCTGTGAACTTTTATGGGCCATATTTTTGCTTTGGGGTCGTGGTAATCGCCAAAAAGCGTGTTTACTTCTACGGGAATTTCTTCAATAGTGTCGCTAAATAAGTAGTGATCGGCTGTTCCATTGAACCATGTGTATTCTGGTTTTACATTTTTATCCCACACAAATGAGCCTTTAATAGATAAATAATTGTGGTTTCCATCTGCATCATCTTCGGAAATGGGTTCACCATCTTCGTTTAAACGGCCTGCTGTTGAGTAATCCCACCAAAGTTTTGTGGCGTTTACTTTCGCATATTCAGGAATGTGGCATGCCTGGCAGGTTACTTTGGTGTAGTGCCGGTCGAGTATCATATCCTGGTGCGGTTCGTCTGTGTGGCATTGTGTGCAGGTTACACGGTTTGTGTCCATAGAAGATACACTGTAAAGTTTTCCCGTAATGTTATGGTTTTCAGTTTTGTGGCAGTCTATACACATCATGTTTGGGCCTTCTGCTGTCATGTGTACATCAACTTCGCGCGTGCATCCCACAAGTGCTTTTTCAAGATCGCCATGTTTTACATTGTTTCCGCCTCCACCGTAAAAGTGACAAATTCCGCAGTTCTTTTTGCCCGGTGTGCCTATATTTTGCGCTACATAAGGATAATCGGGCACCTGGTACTCTTCATTGGCTGTTTCTCCGGTGGCCGGCCATCCGTATTGTCCTTTTTGTTTGAAATATGTGTCTGTATTGTCATGACATACGAGGCAGTCGATGTTTTTTGGATCTGAAAAGTCGAACGAATCATCTTCCCATCCGTAACCAATATGGCACCGCATGCATGAACCGTTATTTCCAACGGCACTTGCACAATAGTTGTTGATCAGGTTTTTCTTGCCAATGGTTTTTTCTCCACGTCCGGGAATGGTTGTTGTTCGTTCCCATTTCCAGTGGGCTGTGGCCATTATTTCTTCGTCGCGTCCGTTATGGCATGAAAGGCAGGCTGCAGTTACATCGCGCGGCGATTCAAATTCCTGTTGAAGCACTTCAAATTGGCTGTGATCTACAGATGAAATTTCATCAGCTTCGTATTTCATATTTACGGGCAGGGGATCATTCTTCATGCCTGCAATAGTAAATGTTAACCACAATACACCTGCGGGGAGGATAATCGTGAATATAATTGTGGCAAATCCATTCTTTATTTTGTCCATACTTGCTTGTATTTAATGATTTGTTGTTTTTTTATTTGCTCTAGTTGCCTGTTGTATTGGGAGTTAAGGATTTTTTATTTGATAATGTTAAATCCACTCTTCAGGTAATCATAAAAATAGAGATTAAAATGTTGTTCAGCTAGTATTTGCGCTACGTGCAAATCATATTTGGATATCGATCGGGATAAGGTTTTTTTTGATGTAGATCAATAGATGTTTTGATATATATTTATATTTTCGTAATTGGATTTAACTATTAAGTTATGGAATGTAGAGATTGTTCGTGTAAGTCGAAATGCTTCTATCATCTTGCCGAGGAGCAGCAAGATATGGTGAACAAAAAGAGAAAAACCGTTACATATCGTAAAGGAGAAGTAATTTGTAAGCAGGGAGCTTATGCTTCAAAAGTGCTGTTCCTGCGCAAAGGAATGGTGAAAACATATTTAGAGCATCCCAGCAGAGATGTGATTTTTTGTATCAAACCCGGAGAAAGTTTTATAGGTATAGAGGCTTTGTTCAATGAGCGAACGTATCCATATACATGTACAACGTATGAGGATTCTGAGTTTTGTATGTTTGAAGCCGATATGTTTGAGACACTTATTGAGGAGAACGGAAAATTTGCCGCTTCGCTTATGGCGGATCTGAATTTATGGACTACCCGCGTTTATGATCGGATTATTACACTTACGCAAAAGCAGGTTGCCGGAAAGCTTGCCGATATTTTATTGTGTTTATCTGAGCGCATTTATCAATCAGATGAGTTTGAGCTTACTATCACCAGGAAAGACCTGAGTGAACTTACACAGCTCACTGCAGAAACCCTTTCGCGTGCTATTCGCGACTTTAAAGAAGACAAGGTTCTGGCTGTTGAAGGGAAAAAGTTTAAAATTCTGGATATGGAAAAACTGCGGAAATACAGTGATATTGGCTGATTTCCACAGTTTTTAATTATTACAGTTGATTTACTGCTGTAACGTAAGTTTGCTTTCCAGTACTTTTGATAAATCGTTGCCCGATGGATTCTGGTATAGGCTGAGCTCAAATTCGTTGATGCCAGCCAGTAAATGATCGAAAATGTCGCCTTGTATTTGTTCAAACTGAACCCACCGTTGTTCTTTACTGAATACATAAATTTCTATTGGTACGCCTTTCTCTGTTGCCTGTAATTGTCTGATAAGGAATGTCATGTCCAGGTTGACTTGTGGATGATTTTTGAGGTATTCTTCAATGTAGCGCCTGAAAACCCCGATATTTGTGAGTCTCCGTCCATTGGCCATAATGCTTTTATCAACGCCCCTCGACTGGTTATATTCTTCTACTTCTTTACGGCGTGTCTTAATGTAATCGGTCAAATGATGAACTTTCTCCAATTTATTTAATAGTTCTTCTGAACAAAATTTTACCGAGCGTACATCAATGTTGATGGATCGCTTTATTCTGCGCCCTCCGGACTCCAACATTCCGCGCCAGTTACTAAAAGATTCAGAAACAAGTGCGTACGTAGGAATGGTGGTGATGGTCATATCGAAATTCCTGACTTTCACCGTATTTAGTGTTATTTCAATTACATTCCCATCAGCATTGTGGCTTGGCATACTAATCCAGTCGCCAATTTTTACCATTTTATTTAATGATAGTTGAATGCCGGCAACCAACCCCAAAATGCTATCCCTGAAAACCAACATGAGAACGGCTGCCAAAGCTCCGAGTCCGGCCAGTAAGGCTCCGGGAGATTTGCCCATGATAACGGCCAAAACAATAATAATTCCAAAGAAATATACGAAAATTTGCACTACCTGTACATATCCTTTAATGGGTCTGTCGTGTGATATGGGTGTTTGTTTGTAAATTTCGTGAAGCGCATTAATGAACGAATCCATAACCAGTACGCCAATGATAACCATGTAAACATAGGTCAGTTTTTGTACCAGTGCTACCCAGCCTTCGGCTTCCGGAAAAGCAGCGGCAATTAAATAATACACAACAATGGCAGGAGCCAGGTGGCTTAATCTGTTAAATACTTTTCGTTGTACAAGTACATCATCCCATGTGTTTTTCGATTTTTTGGCAATTTGATTTATTGATTTCAATATAATTTTTTTGGCAATCCAATCAGCCAGAATACTGATAATCAATATACCCAGGATGTTTGCTCCAATGTATAAAATATTGACTAACGTAGTATTTAGTCCAAAATCTTCAATCCACGATTTGAAGAGTAGTTCAAGGTTTTCCATAAGGCATCAAATTTGTTTTAAATACAAAAATAGTATTATCGGGTTAATTTTTATCCATAATATTTTATTATTCACTATAATTGAAGATTGCTTATTGCAATTTTATTTAAAAGGATTTTTATATGAAGTTTCTCTATATTTTTGTTATTGTTTCTTTCCTGTTCCCGGACGAAGCTAATACACAAACCGTTGAAAAAGTTGATCTTTCCCGTTCGTTACGGTTAGATTTTATTGTATCGGGTACAAAAAATGAACAATTTGCCGGTTTGCTCAGGGTCAAAGAGGAAAAATACTGGTCTTCACCCGCCAATGCATTAATATCTCCTTTTAACTATGGTAGTTACAGGATTGATGTACTTGATGCCGCCGATAGTACGTTAATTTTTCGGCGTGGTTTCTCAACATTATTTGAAGAGTGGCAATCCACAAACCTGCCAAAGCTTGGGCCTGCTTCGTTTGAACAGTCGTTTACCATTCCGTATCCAAAAAAAGAAATTATTACACAGTTGTTTTATCGCAAAGGAATTAGCTTTAACTTGCTGGCAGAGTGGAAAATAAACCCAAATTCCGATGCTGTTGTTCGTGAAAAAGCAGGTGTGGATCCGGTTTTAATAATGGGCGATGAAGAATACCGTAACCGGCTCGATTTGGCCTTTTTAGCCGATGGCTACACAGCTGACGATTTTCGCAAAGCAAAAAAAGATACCCGTAGGTTTGCCCGGTTCCTTTTTTCGCAAGAGCCATTTTCTGCGTATCGTAAATATATCAATATTTGGCTTGTTCATCCTCATTCAAATGAGCGGGGAGCAGATGAACCCTGTCGCGGTGTTTTTAAAGATACACGGCTTGGTAGTAGTTTTAATACGCTTGGACTTCGCCGGTATTTATCTACAGAAAAATACTTCGATGTAAAAGATATTGCTGCAGCTACCCCGTACGATTTTTTATTTGTTATGGTTAATACAGATCGTTACGGCGGAGGTGGTATTTATAACCATTTTTCAGTATTTTCGGCTGATGGAGAACATAGCAGAATTGTTTTTGTACACGAATTTGGGCACCAATTTGGTGGTTTGGCTGATGAGTATTTTAATAGTGAGGTTACGTATGTTGATATGATTGATACCACAATAGAACCCTGGCAACCTAACATTACAACTTTGATTGATTTCGATCGTAAATGGAAAGAAATAATCGAATCTCATGTGCCGATGCCTACCCCGCGAACTCTCAAATATAAAGACTATCTTGGTGTTTTTGAAGGCGGAGCATACATGAGCAAAGGCGTTTATAGCCCGGCTATGAATTGCAGAATGCGCACCAATGAAGCTAAGGAGTTTTGCCCGGCCTGCAAAGATGCTTTAATTAAAATGCTGGAGTTTTATATTGAAAAAGAACCGTAAAAATTAATTCTTAAGCATTTGTTTAAGAATACTTTCCAATTTTGGGCCACGAAGGTTTCTGGCCACAATTTTTCCGTTCTCATCTATAAGAAAATTACTGGGAATACTGCGCACACCATATTTTTGAGCAGGCTGCGCATACCATCCTTTTAAATCGCTTACATGGTAATTCCATTCAAGGTTGTCTGCCTTTATGGCTTGGATCCATTGCTTTTTGTTTTTATCGAGCGATACGCTAAAAATAGTGAAGCCATTTCCATTTACAAATTCTTCATCTTTATATTTTTTCCATGCGCGTACTAAATTGGGATTTTCATAGCGACAGGGGCGGCACCACGATGCCCAAAAATCTACCAGTACAAGTTTGCCGCGTAATTCGCTTAACGAAAGTTGCTCGCCATTGGGGGTTTTGTTGGTAATTTCAGGAGCAATGAAGCCAACCTGTGTGCCGGTTTTTTGCGAATAGCCTTGCGTAATAAGAGTTACAAGAAAAATAACTAAAAATAGGTTTTTCATTTGGTTTGGTTTATTTCAATAGTAGTAATAACAGATTTCCTTTTTCTTTGTTTTACTCCATACGTGTTATTTTGGCTCCAAGTTGGTTGAGACGTCCGTCGATGTTTTGGTAACCCCGGTCTATTTGTTCAATATTGTGTATTTGGCTTACTCCGTCGGCTGAAAGTGCAGCAATGAGCAACGCAACACCTGCCCTGATGTCGGGGCTTGTCATAACCGTAGCCCTGAGATTATTGGATCGGTTAAGTCCGATAACGGTGGCCCGGTGCGGATCGCACAAAATAATTTGGGCGCCCATGTCAATGAGTTTATCCACGAAGAAAAGCCTCGATTCAAACATTTTTTGGTGTATAACTACGCTGCCATTGGCTTGTGTAGCTACAACAAGCAGAATACTAAGTAAATCGGGGGTTAATCCCGGCCATGGAGCATCGTCGAGCGTCAAAATGGAGCCGTCAATGAATTTTTCAACTTCGTATCTTGGTTGTGCCGGAATATGGATATCATCGTTATTGAATTTGAAGGCAATTCCCAGCTTTTCGAACGCGCGCGGTATGATTCCCAGGTGTTTTATGCCGGCATTTTTTATGGTGATTTCACTTTGGGTCATAGCTGCCAGGCCTATGAATGAGCCTACTTCAATCATGTCGGGCAGGCAAGTGTGTGTGCAGCCCTCCAACTTGTCGACGCCTTCAATTTGGAGCAGGTTTGAGGCAATACCCTGGATTTTTGCCCCCATTTTTATGAGCATCCGTGAGAGTTGCTGAAGATAGGGTTCACAAGCTGCATTGTATATGGTAGTTTTGCCTTTGGCCATAACGGCGCCCATGAGTACATTGGCTGTTCCTGTAACACTGGCTTCTTCCAGTAACATTTCGGCACCTTTAAGTTGCTTTGTTTTCGCCGTAAATGCACTTTCTTTTGTGTCGAACTGAAAATTGGCGCCCATTTTATTAAGTCCCACAAAATGGGTATCCAGGCGACGGCGTCCTATTTTATCTCCGCCCGGGCGGGGCATATAAACCTGTCCGAACCTGGCAAGTAATGGGCCGACTATCATTATTGATCCACGGATCGACTGACTTTGTTTTCTGAAATCGTCTGATTTGAGGTGATCAAGGTCAACATTATCTGCTTTGAAAGTGTATGAAGAATCGCTGTTTTTGGTGATTTTGACGTTCAGGCTGCGCAATAATTCAATGAGTTTGTGCACATCGCGTATTGTCGGGATGTTATTGATGGTTACTTCCTTATCGGTTAGCAAAACTGCACAGATTACTTGTAATGCTTCGTTTTTAGCACCCTGAGGTGTAATATCTCCTTTAAGCTGATGTCCGCCTTCAATAATGAAACTCGACATTATTTCTTGTTTTTACGATTTATTTTTTTCTTTTTGGGTTTTGCAAGTACACTTTTGACTTCAACAAGTTTTAGGTCGTCTTTAAAATTGATGTCCTTTTCTGCAAGATCCCTGAAGTCATTCATTATAACATCATCATTAACTGAATCTTTATTCCATTTAATGAATGATTTTTTTAGCTGGTTCGCAATGAGCTCAATTAAATCGTTTTGTTCTTCTTCCGGGTAGTCATCAATTTTGTCCATCATCTTTTGGATGATTTTACCATAATGTTTTTTCTTGAATTTTCCCTGGGTGTAGGGGAGTGGGTCGGGTTTTTTCTCAAGCACGTCACGGTCTGGCATTTCAAAAGGTGCATCTACATCCAGGTCGAAATCAGACATAATGAACAAATGATCCCAAAGTTTATGTTTGTAATCGCCGTTCTCTCTCAGGTTTGTATTAACCTGGCCCATTACGCCAATTAAAGCATGGGCTGCGCGTGTTCTTTCATCGCGATCTTCTATTTCTTTTACGTGCTGTACCAAGTTTTGAATGTGCCGTCCGTATTCAGGCAAAATGAGTTTGGATCTTGAAGTGTTATATTCCATTTTTTTATTTTGTTTTCGAATAAATATCAACTTGTTAAAGTAATGCTGATTTGTTGTATGTCAATCTTTGGGAGGGTGCTTCCATTATTGTTGAACGATATTTTCCCGTGTGTTTAGTTGATTCAGTTTCGTAATAAAGACTAATCTGTAAAAATAATGATTTTTTTTGGTAAAGGAAACATAACCCTAAGATAATGACATATCGTGTTGCCCGGGAACGCAATTATTTTAGTTTTATTACACGTAATAGAATCAATTACCCTGCCAGTTAACTCACATTATTTTATAATTTTTAGCTTAGCAAAACGAAGCAATAAGGTTTTCCTTCCACTGGCAAATTCTACAGTAGCTTTCCGGTTTTGGTTATCGCCTTCAATCTGAATTACTTTGCCTCTGCCAAAGCGTTGGTGCATAACAGATTGGTTTGGTTCAATTTTTTCAGAGGCATCGGGTTTAAAATTCGGATCTGATTGGACGGGCTGCGAACGCTGCAGACCAAGCCCGGGCCTTTTTTGTGTTTGTGTTTTGATGTTTCCGACAGGCCTGCGCGATTGGGTAAAGCCTCCGGGCTGCTTCGGTTTTCTGAATTGTGTACCAGCCCGTTCCGGGTTTTTAACTTTGCCGAGGTTTTCATCATCAGATTCTGTATACTGTTCATCAAGCTCAGCGAGGAAACGGCTTGGGACTTTGTTCTCGGGTGTGCCCCATTTAAAACGGCTTTGCGCCCAATAAAGTGTTGCGCTTTCTTCGGCACGGGTAAGCGCAACATAAAACAACCTTCGCTCTTCTTCGATTTCTTCCGGTGTTTCCATCGACATGTTGGAGGGAAACAGCCCCTCTTCCAGTCCGGCAATATATAAGTGCGGGAACTCCAGTCCTTTAGCTGAGTGTATGGTCATTAATGTAACCCGGTTGTTATCCTGCTCATCGTTTTTGTCCATGTCTGTAAGCAACGAAACATTTTCGATATAGGCTTGTAAATTGGTGCTTTCGCCTTCTTCAAATCGTGTTGATACGAAATCTTTAATACCATTGAGCAATTCCTGGATGTTTTCGTAACGGCTTCTGCCTTCGGGTGAATTATCGTTGTACAGGTTTTTCAAAATTCCTGAACCTGAAGCAATTTCCTGTGCTGCATCATACGCATCGTTGTTTTTGACAATGGTGTTGAACTGGTTGATAAGCACGATAAACTTTTTTAGCTTGCTTGCTGTGCCGCTGTTTATACTTAATGCATATTGCGCAGGTTTATTGATTACCCACCAAAGCGGCACTGCATTTTGTACGGCAGCCGCTTCAATTTTATTCATTGTGGTAGCGCCAATTCCACGTGCCGGATAATTAATTATACGTTTGAGTGCTTCATCATCACTGGTGTTCATCACAAATCGCAGGTAAGCGGTAAGGTCTTTGATTTCTTTGCGCTGATAGAACGAAAGACCGCCGTAAATGCGGTATGGAATATTTCTTTTTCTGAGTGCTTCTTCCAGGATGCGCGATTGTGCATTTGTGCGGTAAAGCACAGCGAAATCTTTGAACGGGCGTTGTTCCTGCAACTCTTTCTCTTGTATGCTATTGGCTATCAGGTGACCTTCTTCAATTTCAGTTATGGCTCTTTTTATGATGATTTTTTCGCCTTCGGTGTTTTCTGTGAAAACTTTTTTGGGCAGTTGTTTTTTGTTTTTTGCAATGATTGAGTTTGCCGCATTCACAATGTTTTGCGTTGACCGGTAATTATGTTCCAGTTTGAAAATGTTCAGCTTTGGGTAATCTTTTTGAAAATTGAGTATATTCTCGATTTTAGCACCCCTGAACCCGTAAATACTTTGTGCATCATCGCCTACTACGCATATATTTTGATGTGTTTCTGCCAGTTTTTTGATGATGAGGTATTGCGCAAAATTAGTGTCCTGATACTCATCTACCAGAATATAATCGAATTTATCCTGGTATTTTTTTAATACGGCAGGATGATCACGAAATAGAATGTTGGTATTCAATAACAAATCGTCGAAATCCATGGCACCGGAAATTTTACAACGTTTCATGTAAGCTGCATAAATGTCGCCGGTGTGCGGTATCATATTCGCTTCATCTGCTGAATAATATGTTGGGTTGTTTTGGTAGGTTGCAGGAGTTATCAGATTGTTTTTAGCTCTTGAAATACGGCCAAGTATTTGTCCGGGTTTGTAGGTTTTTTCGTCGAGTTTTTTCTCTTTTATGATACTTTTCAGCAGGTTTTTGCTATCGGCAGTGTCGTAAATTGTGTAGTTGGGTTCATAGCCCAGTGCACCGGCTTCATAGCGAAGTATGCGGGCAAAAATGGAGTGGAATGTACCCATCCATAAATTTGTTGCCAAATCGTTTCCTACGATAGTTCCAATGCGGTTTTTCATTTCCCTGGCGGCTTTGTTGGTAAAAGTAAGCGCCAGTATTTTGTAAGGAGGAACACCGTTGGCCAGCAAATGGGCGATTCGATAAGTTAATACGCGTGTTTTTCCCGATCCGGCACCGGCAATCACAAGCGCAGGGCCTTTTGTCTTGGCTACGGCTTTTCGCTGGGCGTCATTTAGTTGTTTCAGATAATCATGCATACCTTGAATATTTAGTCTTTGCAAGAAAACTCCGATAACTGCGTTACACTCACCTTTCTTGTCAGTCATTTACGCATGTAAACTCCTGACAATAAAGGTTCGCAAGCCTTGTTCTCGAAGTTTTCTTATCAAAGACTTCGAAAAATAAGGGGGTTTTCTTGCTGACACTATTTTAGCATGCAAATTTCATAAAAAAATATGGGCTATAAAAGTGTTTTTAAAATTCGTAAAAACATTGTAGTTTTATCTGCTCAAAATTTTTATTATGGCACTTCGGATAATTGCAATTTCATGTCTGTACTTTTTTACCCTTATACCTGATGCTTCAGCCCAGGCTTCTAATTCAGAAGATAAGGGTTATATGGGAACTTTTTGGGCTATTTTTGGAGCTACAAGTGGTAGTTTTAATGATTATATTGAGGATTCTGCCGGGATTGCCATTGATTTAGTCGCCGTGGAAGGCGGTAAATTTGAAATGGGCTGCACAAGTGAGCAGTATGAATGTGGAGAAGATGAAAAACCCGTGCATAAAGTGAAGGTAGATGATTTTTACATAAGCCGGTATGAAGTTACAAATACACAGTTTTGCGCATTTTTAAACAGTGCAGGAATAGGTAAAACGGCTGAAAAAAATGGCAAACAACTCATTAATCTGGGCGAGAAACTTAGCCAGATAAAGTTTGTAAACGGTCGGTTTGAGCCGGAGAATGGTTATGGCGATTTTCCTGTTATGGAAGTAAGCTGGTTTGGTGCCAGGGCTTTTTGCAACTGGGCTGGAGGCCGTTTGCCTACTGAAGCTGAATGGGAATACGCTGCGCGCGGCGGGAATAAAAGTAACGGATATGTATACAGCGGCAGCAATACGCTGAATGAGGTAGCCTGGCATTTCGAAAACTCGAAGAGCACGAAAAGTGCAGATTTGTACGAAGGACACGGGAATTTTCCTGTTGGCCTGAAAAAACCAAATGAGTTGGGTATTTACGATATGAGCGGGAATGTATATGAATGGTGCAACGACCGTTATAATGGCGATTATTACGGATATAGTCCCGGGGACAATCCGCAGGGCCCGGAGAGTGGCTATTCGCGGGTGTTGCGCGGTGCCAGTTGGGGCGATCAGCACAAGGCTTGCCGGGTTAGTTACCGGGTAAGTGTAGGTGAGTATACCAATTATTTTATGTATGGTTTTCGGTACGTGCGCGACAGAAGATAAATACGAAAAGTGTTAGGCGCGGCGTTTTTTTCAGTAACACCTGATTATCAATAAACATACTATCTTAAATTACAGCATGTAATTTTTTTTGTTTAATAAAAAACTTTGTCGTTTATTTGCCTTAGTAAGTTAGTAAATAAATACTTAATTGGATAGTTCTATTACAAAAAATCTCTATACCGGATGTTCGCTAAAGAAATGTATTTCTTTGGTTGGATGTTCGTTTTTTTTACTTTTCAAATTTTAAATTTTTTCGCAATGAACATTTATGTAGGTAACCTGAATTACAGGATTAAAGAAGATGACCTGAAAGCTGTATTTGAAGATTATGGCCAGGTTGAATCAGTTAAAATCATTTCTGACAAAATGAGCGGACGCAGCAAAGGTTTTGGCTTTGTAGAAATGCCAGACGATGCCGAAGCTCGTGCAGCCATGGAAGCTCTGAACGAATCAGAGTACGAAGGCCGGAAAATGATCGTGAACGAGGCGCGTCCACGCCGTGAGTTTAACGACCGTTAATAGTAGACATTCTTTTTTCGATCAAACATATAGTCGTTTTCGAGTAAGATATTATCTCTATTACCGATTTTAGTGTAAAGGCTGCTTGTTTTCAGGCAGCCTTTTTCTATTCCATAAATTTGTTGTTGCGAAGTTTATCTGTTTTAGCCAACCATATCCAGGGATAATTCCTGAACACAAAAAAAAGGAAGCACCCGGAGGCACTCCCTTTCACGTCATGAAAAAAACTTAACTAGTAAGCAATGGTACGGCTAATTGTGTAATCGCCATACGACATTTCGGTCCAGTTTCCTTTTTCATCTTTCTTTTCTACTTTCTTTTTGCTTTTCACTTCTAATTTGATGTCATCTTTATCTTTAGACAGTTCTGTAGAAGAAATTGGTTTACGTTGGAATGATTTCTGACCAATGGCTTTAAAGAAACCACCAATGCCTAATTTTCTTTCTCGTTTTATAACGGTAAATTCTTTGTCGATTTTATCGATCTCTTTGTAGTTGGCAAAATCTGTGTTTATTTCTGATTGATTCACCAATAAAGCATCGCGATGGTCAACTTCTACCCACCAAAAATTGATATAAATCCACTTGTCGTATAAAGAGTAATTTTTAATATTTACTTCTCCGTTATACTTGAACATTATGTTATTTGAAGATTTGGAATGTTTGTTTTCTAGAGGTTTAACTCTGCCTAAACGAACTTCTTCAGGTAGTCCGATGAATGATTTTCTTCCAGTCAGTCTCACAAAGTCATACTCTGCTCCCGGGTTCATTGATCCGTACAAATGTTGTTTTGCAGTAACTGATCCATCGGTTTTGGTAAGCGTAACTTTGTACTCTTTATGTCTCATAATGAAAGCAAATGGATTCTTTTTGATTTCAAATTTTGCAACTTCGGCGCCATCTTTACTAATTGTTCCTGAAACATGTTTTGGTGCTTCTGTAAAGTCATTGGAAGCAATGTCAAGAGGCATATCTATGTTCATAGCGGTTGAAAGGTGCAGGTTAGCGGCTGCATTTCGTACAGTATTGCTTATTTTTTTGAAATTGCCTTCATCTGTGAGCATAGATACAAATTTGGGATCGTTGGCTTTCATACCTTCGTGGTAAGCGTGAAAATCGGCTTTCAGATTATGGAATATATCTTCTGTTACATGTACAATTCCCGCTCTTTTACGGCCAATTACTTCTCCTTTATTGTTTTTCACCTCTTTCCAGTCAATTTTTGTGACTTTAGCACCTTTTTTAACGTATTCGTCGGCTTTTTGAAGTTCGCCAACCAGGTAATGACAAAGAGCAAGATTATAGTAAAGAGCAAAAACGTTTCTGTCGTTCACATCAGCATCTTTACCCGGCTTATGCATGCTTAAAAAGTTTTCGTAAACAGGAATAAGCTCTTTTACTTGTTTTTTATATTCATCTTTTTTGTGTTCTTTTCTAAATTTTCCGGCAAGGCTTAGGAGTTTTTCCTGGGCTTCATCCTGCTTATCATCGTTTGCATCTTTAAAGCTTTTTAATGTATACACATCAATGTATATGCTTTTGTGTTTCAATGCATATTTGCGCATAATTTCGCGTGTTGCCCATTCGCGGGCAATTTTTAAGCGATCGTTATATGCATCCTGGCGTGATTGATTGGGTCCTGCGGTAGAACTTGCATCTGCAGCTACCCAGTGTGGTCCGACTTCTTCTACAAGCTCTTTGCCCGGCATGCTGTAAAGTTTGTATTCAACTTTTACTTCATATTCGGCACCATCGTAAAATTTCATGGGCTCGTCAGGCATTTTAATCATTGTTTCTTCGTAGAAATGTACTTCAAGCAGTGCATCTCCTTTTGTTGGGAAGATATCGGGTATTAACTTATGCTCAACCGGCTCAGATTCTTTATCAGTAACTGTTCCGGTTTGGTCTTCGACCTGGACACCAAACTTCCCAGCTATTTCGGATGCTTTTTTGGTGGCTTCATTGGCTTTTTCTCCAAGTACTGCTTTCTGTGTAGTTTTTACAGTTAATTTGTTAAATTTTTTATCAGCAATCGGGAGTTGAACAACCCCTACACTTGCTGATTCTGATTTAAATGGCGCAAATAGTTGACCTTGCGCATTAAAGGCGATTGAAAAAATCAATCCGCACATGATCATACTTGTAATAAAAATTTTCCTCATAACGTAGAAATTTTAATTTGTAATTCGGTTTCGATAGGTTGGTTGCAGGGTTTATAGAATTTGAAAAAAATAATGAGGTTTTTTTCTACGTTTTACTTTGTCAAAGTCTTACTGACTGTGATATAGAGGGGTGCTGTGTGTTGATTGTTTTTCTTACGAATTATTGTTGCAGTGAAAAAATTTGAGTCATAAAGTTAGTGTCAAGTTAAGCATAACCTGACGATTCAGTTAATGATCTTTTCATTTTTATCTGCGTTGAAAAATGTTTACAGAACGCTGCCTGGCGCACATTTTTTAAAACAATTGCCGACTCACATTGCCAAAGCCTTTAAAAAAAATCCCCAATCACAAATGTAACCGGGGAAATATAAATTAAGGTCTGATGAAAAGCGCTAAATGCACTAATAATAAGTATCATACAATTATTATCATGCTCTAAAATGCAAGGTTTTCAGTTGATTTTGGTAAAAATATACCTTTTTATATTACACTCATTTATTATTGATATTTAGTTTTTCTCTTAATGAATTTTCCAAATTTGTCAATCTTCTTCATCATTTTAAATGCTTCTCCAATATCATTCACTTTATATTTTTGAGCTTCAGCTTCTGTAGGTATTTTATTTCTTTTCTTCTGTAAAACTACTTTACAAGGTGATAAATCAGGTCCTTGATACGTATCAACACGATATGAAAACGTTCGAGAAGTTGATAAATTTTTTGTTTTTAATAAAACAGGGCTGTCGTTTCTCACATCCCAAAGTTCCATTGAAAAAACAGAAGTAATTCTGGCAGATTCTTTTTCTGATAATTTTGTACCCGAAATAGATTTAACTTCTGATGCTTTTTTGGTTTCTTGCTTTAGTGCAGCATTATTTAATGCTTTGGTACTACAAATCCATTTCCCCTCATCATTTTTTACATAATGTTTGGTTATTTTTTTACTAGTAGTAGCACGTGGTGAGTGCTTATATTTTACATCAATTTTGTCAGCTAATTTTATTACCATTGCATTTTTCCCAGCCAGTTTCTTTAACGATTCATTGTCAAGAAAGGTTCCTTCCGCTTTTTCAACCACAATATATTCAGGAAGATATTCTGCTAAAGTTTTATTGCTTGTACATGTACCATCTACGTCAACAATAAATAAGCGTACATTTTTTTTCAAGTGGGCAAGTTCCTTTTTGGCTTTGGCATCTTTATAATCTGGCTTATACTCAATAGCTTTAGCATATAATTCTTCGGCTGTTGCCATTTTTTGGTAATTAGGTCTTTTTTGCGAGTTTTCTTCAGCTTCATCATAATATACTTTTGCCGATATTTCAGCAATATCTCTATGTGGATTATTATATTCTAAAGCTTTAGAGAAATACTCATCAATATATTTCACTTGCCGTTTAAACTTGAAGAGGTCGATTTTGGTATCTGCTTCAATTTTTTCCTTCCCTACATTGTAATATATATCAGCTACCTTTATTTTCCACGGCTCTGTGTAACCATACTTTTCGGCAGTTTCAAAATATGGAATACAAGCAATTTTTTCTTTTATGTCGCTTCCTGCAGTCAAGGTATCCATGGCTGCCGATGTTGCTAAAGCCACAATATTTTTACTTGATTCTTTAAAATTTTTACCGTCGTTTAATTCATTAACACGTATAAAGTGCTTTATAGCAACATCTTTATCTTTAATTAACTTAGCAGTAAGTAACTTTTCACCACCAGCATAATTTTGGTCAATCGCTTTAGCCGTAAACTCTTTTAATTTCGCATTGTAATCAACGTATTTTGTTGTCACACTTGCTTCTTTTCCTTTAATTTTTGCCGGAATTCTCTTTAAAGCATTGTACATATCAACCCATATAGCACATTCATCTGCCAGTTTATCGTAACCTAAAGGCTTTCCTGGTAAATCTTTTAATGCTGTTTCAATTTCGGTAATTGCCAATGGATATTCTTCCACCAAAAAGTCGGCAAATCTTTCTTTTGATTTATTCTTTTGTACTTGTGCTGCTATTTTTACAGCTAAAGCATGTTGTTCATTACGACTTGCTTTTTTTGCATCTCTAAACTTCTGAGCAAATACTTGCGTTACTCCAAAACACAACACTATTGCCAGTGAATACTTTAATAATTTGTTCATTTTTTTAATTTTTAATGTTACTGTTTTTGTGATAAATAAGTGTTTGTGAAATTCAATAAGAATCCCATTAACGCTGCTAAAAGAGACACGCACACTTTATTTGTTCCGATATTTCTTTTTTAATATGTAATTAATTGTTATCCTTTCTATTAGTTGTTCATTTTTAATAATTTGAAATCCAATACGGTAAAATATTTCAAACATACTAATTTATTTCGATATTTTGATTGTCAGTGGACGAGTCTGATAAAAAAAACGCTGACCGTTTCGGGCCAGCTTTGAATATTTATCTCTTAGAAAACTCATGTTTTTACCGTGTGCGTAATAATAAAACTTCAAGAACAAGCCTGTCCTCGAGAATCGG
>CAYPSX010000008.1:1953-43350 GCA_964413185.1 uncultured Bacteroidales bacterium | reverse complement strand
TTACTACCCATGTCAGACTCCCTCGCCCCCGATTTTTGCCCCTGGGGGTACCCCCAGGGGCCGTGGCCGGTCCCCTCCTACACGACAACTACCGAAAGAACCCAGCGATCAATCTCCGGGCGCTCTTCAACCGGCACTTCGTCTTCTTCAAAAGCAAACCCGTCAATGTTGGCGTAAAGTGAGAAAAATGAGTACGTATTGTAAAGGGTTCCGAAAAATTTCCGGCTTGTTTCTTCTACACCGGCTACATCAAATTTCAGGTTGTCCCAGGGTTGAGCATTGGTAATCATATACCAGCGCATGGGATCGGAACCGTATTTTTCCATGATATCGAACGGATTTACGGCATTGCCGAGTCTTTTCGACATTTTATTGCCTTTTTTGTCCAGCACCAAACCATTTGAAATGATATTTTTGTAGGCAACTGAATCTTTTATCATGGTTGAAATGGCGTGAAGCGTAAAGAACCAGCCACGTGTTTGGTCTACGCCCTCGGCGATAAAATCGGCCGGGTACACGTTTTCGAAATTATCTTTATTTTCGAACGGATAATGCCACTGCGCAAACGGCATAGCGCCTGAATCGAACCACACATCAATTAAATCGGGCTCGCGGCGCATGGGTTTTCCATCGTCTGAAACAAGCACAATATTATCGACATAAGGTTTGTGCAAGTCTACTTTTTCGTAGTTTTCTTTATTGTATTCACCCTCTTTAAATCCTTTGAACGGATTTTCCTTCATTACACCGGCTTCGATGGACTTATCAATTTCTTCCATGAGCTGCTTCACAGATCCAATGCATTTGGTTTGCGAACGATCTTCGGTAGCCCAAATAGGCAGCGGTGTTCCCCAATAGCGCGAACGTGAAAGGTTCCAGTCCACAAGGTTTTCGAGCCATTTGCCAAAGCGGCCTTCACCTGTTGATTTGGGTTTCCAGTTGATGGTGTTGTTCAGTTCGAGCATGCGCTCTTTGAACGCTGTGGTTTTAATGAACCACGAATCGAGCGGATAATACAAAATAGGTTTGTCGGTACGCCAGCAATGCGGGTAATTGTGCACATACTTTTCGATTTTAAATGCCTTGTTCTCTTTTTTGAGCATCACGCTGATGTCGATATCGAGCACAGGCGATTCTTTGGTGGCATTCTCATCATAGTCGTTCTTAACATACCGGCCTGCAAACTCTTTGTAAGAAGTATTCACAAAATTCTTCACAAACTCATCATCCAGCTCCTCAATTGAATAAAAACGGCCTCGTTTTTCAACCATTGGCTCCTGGTTTCCGTCTTTATCAATCAAAATGAGTGGTGCAATTCCGGCTTGTTTGGCAACGCGGTCATCATCTGCACCAAAAGTAGGCGCAATATGTACAATGCCGGTACCTTCTTCGGTGGTAACATAGTCGCCGGTAATTACGCGAAATGCATCGCCATCGGGTTTTACCCAGGGAACAAGTTGTTCAAAGCGTATTCCTTCGAGTTCGCTGCCTTTGTAGGTATCGAGCACTTTGAAAGGAACATTTTTGTCGCCTTCTTTATAATCTTCGAGTGTGAGTTCTTCGTGTTTTTTATTGAAATATGTATAAAGTTGATCTTTGGCAAGAATTACGGTTACCGGTTGGCCGGTGTACTGATTAAACGTACGCACTTTCACGTATTCAATACCGGAACCCACAGCCAGCGCAGTGTTAGAAGGCAAAGTCCAGGGAGTTGTTGTCCAGGCCAGCAAATAAATGTCCGAATCGGTATCTTTGTACAAAAACTCACTATCGGCATTCTTTTCAACTTTAAACTGTGCTGTAATGGTTGTGTCTTTTACATCTCGGTAACAACCGGGCTGATTAAGCTCGTGTGTACTCAAACCGGTGCCTGCAGCGGGTGAATAGGGTTGAATGGTTTTTCCTTTGTACAGGTAACCTTTATCGAAAAGCTCTTTGAGCAGATGCCATAAAGTCTCGATGTAACGATTGTCATACGTAATGTACGGATCGTCCATATCTACCCAGTAACCCATTTTATCGGTGAGCTCTTCCCAGGCATCGGTATATTTCATTACCTCTGTGCGGCAGGTTGCATTGTATTCTTCAATGGAAATTTTTTTGCCGATATCTTCTTTAGTAATACCCAGACTTTTCTCAACGCTCAATTCAACGGGCAGGCCGTGTGTGTCCCAACCGGCTTTGCGGTTTACCTGGAAACCGTTCATGGTTTTGTAGCGGCAAAAAATGTCTTTTATTGTACGAGCCATTACGTGGTGAATTCCCGGCATACCATTGGCAGATGGTGGCCCTTCGTAAAACACGAATGAAGGCTTACCTTTGCGGGATTCAATAGATTTCTCAAATGTTTTTTCCTCTCTCCACTTTGCCAGTACGCGTTCGCTTACACCGGCAAGGTCAATTCCTTTGTACTCCTGAAATTTCTTCGTCATAATGGCCTTTGTTTACTTTATAAACTTCGTTTATATTGTTTTCCGCCTGCCCGGACGCTATTCGCCGGACTTTTAGCGTATCTTTTTGATTATTATATAATAAATGGATGCGAAAATAATCATTTTCATACATATTCTGATAATGAATGAATTATTTTTTTGATGTATCCATTTTAACCTAAGTCATGCGAGAGTTTTAGATTTAAAAAAAATAATTTATTGGCTGATGGGGCTTTCGTGAGAGTGGAGTAACCGGTAGATGCCATGCTGCATTTTGATATTCATTTTTATGGAAATTATTCCCGGCGTAAACGAAATAAACACAAAACCAACCAGATGAACAACAATTAGTTACATTAACGCGTTGATTGTTGAGCAGGAATTTGATGACATTTTAGCGTGTCGGAATAATAATCATTATAAATTTGCATAAAAAAAATGATACTAAACGCCATTCATTGGGATTTTGATCCAACTATTTTCACTATTGGCAGCCACGGTGTTCGCTGGTACGGCCTCATGTTTGCTCTCGCCTTTTTGTCAGGCTATTGGGTGATGAAAAAATACTTTAAACTGGATAACCTTACTGAGAAACTTCTTGAAAAGCTCAGCATGTATGTATTTATCGGAACACTTATTGGCGCTCGTTTAGGTCATGTATTTTTCTATCAGCCCGACTACTATTTATCTCATCCTCTGGAAATATTATTCATTTGGGAAGGCGGTCTGGCCAGCCATGGAGCCGCAATAGGAATTCCTGTTGCGCTGTGGATGTACGCGAAAAAGATCGATGTGCCCTATTTATGGATTCTCGATCGCGTGGTGATAGTTGTTGCACTGGGAGGCTTTTTTATTCGTATGGGGAATTTTCTCAATTCAGAAATTTACGGAATACAAACCAGCCTGCCATGGGGTGTAATTTTTGAAAAAAACGGTGAAACAGTGCCCAAACATCCTACCCAAATATATGAAGCGTTGAGCTATTTATTCATTTTTATTGTTTTACATTTTTATTTTCTGAAAATCAGGACAAAGAAACTAACCGGACAAATTTTTGGTATATTTCTCATCCTGCTCTTTTTAGCCCGGTTTTTGATTGAATTTATCAAGGAAGAACAGGTTATGTTTGAAAAAACAATGGCACTGAACATGGGTCAATGGCTGAGCATACCCTTCATTCTTGCAGGAGTCGGCCTTCTCATTTATGTAAATAAAAAGAAAATACAAACGGTTGAGCATAAAAAATAAATATAAACGGATGAACCGACCATATAAAATCATAAACGGATGAAAAAAATTGTTTATATACTTATTCTGGGTTTTGTCGTTCTTCTTGGGTGCAACGAGGGTGAGAATGAATTCATATTCCCGAAAGATTATTTCCCGGCTTATCCACAATCATACTGGGTTTATTCCAACGGAACCACAGTGAAAGTTTCTCCAGGATACCATGAACATAAGTATTATGAAGGGTTAGAATCTACTGCTACCAGCGATAATGTTTATGTTCCAAAAATCGAATCACAGTTTGTATATGAGTATTCCATTACTCAAAATGACAACCGGGTTCCGCTTAAAAAACTACTTTCTGAAAGATCCGGGGACGACTGGCTTGTTAACTATTGGGAAGATGGACAAATAAGACGTCAGGTAATCAACAAAGACACCAGCGTAACGCTTTCATCGCCACTTGAAAATGAAGGAATACAAACATTTGACAGCTGTATTATTGTTATTGAGTATTTTAAAGATACCATTGCTCACGAATGGCAAACCAAAGAGATTTACGCACCAAAAGTAGGACTCATAAAACAGGAAGTCAGGCGCGATAGTATTTCAATAATTTATAAAGAGCTTATTCGCTACTACATATCAGAAAAAATTTAATGTGGATTAATGGAAAAATAGCATTAAAAACTTCGCTAACAGTTCATGAACTGGCTGAGTATTTTCCTGCATCAGAAGCAGAAGTGGAAGATGATAAAATTGTTATAGAAACCCAAAACATCCCGTTTTTCGCTGAGCACAAGTTATTTCTGAATGTCGACAATCGTTTTCTGAAATACAGATTATGGGTTCCCTCACTCGGCCCGCTCATCTTATTTATGTACATGGCCGTGGTTTTTTTTGCCGGATTTACCAATTGGAAAATGTTTGTGGTGGGTGGTATTGTAGTTACAGGAATAGCTTTTGCCATTTATGTACTTAACGATAAAGGCGCCCGGCATTATTTAACTAAATACATTGACAAAATTATTTACCCTGATGAATTATTCGTTGAACATGCAGATAATCAGGGAGCAGAATGCCCGGGCTGCCATAACAGAATCAATGCATACACCAGCAAATGCCCCGAATGCGGACTACATTTACACAATACAAAAAAGGTAAAATCAAAAAGCAATCATACCGCATATAAAAACATACGGGTAAATTATTTCCTGAAAAAATGAGACGTATTTCAGCCAACTATATTTTCACGGCAAACCGCCCTCCTATCAGAAATGGAATTGTAGAAACCGAAGATGATGGCACCATCAGGCACGTATACGATTTTGGCGGAGAAATGAAAGAGCTCGCACACACTGAATTCTTAAACGGTGTACTCGTACCCGGCTTCATCAATATGCATACACATCTTGAATTATCCTGGCACAAGCAAAAACCAGAATCCGGAAAAGGGATGTCAAAATTTATTGACCAAATAATCAATACTACCCCGCCGGCAGATTATTTAGAGAAAATACAGGCAGCAAATGACTTTATGCACTTTAACGGAACGGTTGCAGCTTGCGACATAATAAATACCGAAAAAACAATAGATATTAAAAAGAGTTCATCCATATTGTATCACAACTTTGTTGAAGTGCTTGGTTTGCTGCCCAGTGTTGCAGAAAAAAGTATTCAACGGGCAGAGAACCTACTAAAAAAATTCAAAAACAATGGTTTAAAGGCAACGCTGGCACCGCATGCCCCCTATTCCATTTCTGAAGAATTATGGAAAAAGCTTGAAGCAAAGTTAGAACCCAATCAGCTATCATCCATGCATAATATGGAAAGTCAAGAGGAAATAGAAATGTTTTTCTCAGGTTCAGGTTCGCTAATTGATTATTTTCATAAACTGGGGGCAATAGAAGACGACTGGCAACCAACAGGCATTTCACCTGTCGCCAGCGTTATAAAAAAATTAAATAAAAGTCGCTTACTCTTGGTTCACAACACATTTATGACCAGTACGGATATTAAGTTTGTGGAAAAACATCGAAATTTACCCACGGCCTGGGTCATTTGCCCAACCTCCAATAAATATATTACGGGTGAACTCCCGGATATAGAAAAACTGAAAAAATCGCGTTTCCCCATAACCATTGGAACAGACAGCACGGCCAGCGGGCATTCCCTCTCCATACTCGATGAACTCAAATTACTGCAAAAATCAACAAATTATTCGTTCTCAACACTTGTGGAATGGGCAACAAAAAATGCAGCTCAATTTATGCAATGGAGGCATTTGGGCACCCTCAGTCCGGGAAAAAAACCGGGATTGAATCTTATTTCGAAGTTCGATTTCGATAATATGCAATTAAAACCTGAAAGCCGGGTAAGAAAGATTGTTTAATAACTATCTCATGTAGAATTTCCGAAATCCGTATCTAATTACAATTCGATAAATGTAAACGGCAGCAATAGCTCCGAGAATATTCATTAAAAAGTCAAGAAATTCTGCACTACGGTAACTCACTAAATATTCCTGGGCAAGCTCAATAAAACCACTATAAACAATTGGCAGCGTAGCACTTACAACGGACAACCTCAACATACTTCCTGTTGTAGTGTAAAAAAGTAACCTGAAGGCCAAAACAGCAAATCCAAAGTAAAACAGGAAATGTGCAAGCTTATCGAAATGTGCAAAAAATTGGAACTTTTGAAACCCATCTGCCGGCGACAAACTGAGCACAGTTATCATAACAATCCAAAGCAGTAATAGCAGGGCATTAATTTTAACATGAATAGGAGCGAATCTCATTTGAATATATTTTTTAAAGGAATTGATCAAAATTAGCACCATTTTTGAAGGAAATATTTGTAATTTGACCAACGGCGTGTTTTTATTAATGAGTTGATTTTTCGGGGAACAGGAAGTCAACAAAACTAAAACTTAATACGGAAAGTTATAATCTGTGTAAAGATTAGACGTTAAACAGGTTAGCACGATTGATTTTGAGATTTACATTATTTTCAAACGATAATATACAACGTTAATTGCAGCCCAATAGCTGCAACTGTTTTTTGGTATTTTAATTTGGTCATCAAAAGTATAAACGCTATCGAGGGATAAAATTATGGCAGGTATTTATGTACATTATCCTTTTTGTAAATCGCGGTGCTACTACTGCGACTTTTACACACTAACTGATACGCACCTCAGCGGATCGTTTATGGATGCCCTGTTGTTTGAAATTGATCTGCGCAAAAACTTTCTGAGTCAAAACAAAATTGAAACAATTTATTTTGGCGGTGGCACCCCTTCTCTCCTGTCTCCGGGACAAATTCAATTGATTCTGGATCGACTATATCAAACTTTTCCAATAGCAGAAAACCCTGAAATAACAGTTGAATTAAACCCCGACGATGTTACTTCTCTTTATGCAAAAAAACTCAAAAGCACAGATGTAAATCGCATAAGCCTAGGCATACAAGCGTTTTACAATTATCATTTACAACTTATGAACAGGCGGCACAAGGTTTTTGGTGCTCTAAAAACTGTAGATCGCCTACAGGAGCAGGGCTTTGATAACATTTCAATCGATTTAATTTACGGGCTGCCCGAAATGTCTATGGCAGAATGGGAAAAAACCCTGAACAAAGCGGTGAGCATGAACATACAGCACATCTCAGCGTATCATCTGACTTATGAAAAAAATACGGTTTTCGATAAACTGAAAAAAAGCGGAATGCTCAAACCGCCCTCCGATGAATTTAGCAAAGCCCAGTTCGAAACCATGATCGACTTTTTCGAAAAAAACGGATTTATACATTATGAAATCTCCAATTTCGGACGCATGGGCAGATTCTCAAAACATAATATTAGCTACTGGAAAAACGAGCCATATCTTGGCCTTGGCCCATCTGCCCACAGTTTCGATGGTAAAAAACGATACTGGAATGTGCCTGACATCAGCCGCTACATCAGAATTGAGAATAAACATGATGATATAAGGGAAGAAGAATCCTTAACGGATAAAGACAAGTTCAATGAATTCCTTATGACCGGCCTCAGAACCTATTGGGGCGTAGATAGTCGGACAATACGAAAAGAGTTCGGGGAGGCCATTGGCGAAGAGTTTGAAAAACAAATCCAATCATTTGTAACATCTGGTCACGTCAATCAAAAAGGCACAAATTACTATTTAACACGATCAGGTATGTTTATAAGTGATACCGTCATATCAGGATTATTCCTGCCAAATTAGTCCGTCTATAAAGTCCGCTAACTTCGTTATACTTTTCATTCGCATCAGTCATCCCGATTTTCGGGAATCCTGATACTCATTCAAAGCAAGCCTCGTTATCGAACTTTACAGCTCAGAATCTTTGGTTTATGGACAGTATCTAATTAGTGCTTCTAAAAAAACGACTGATTTTCTTTACCGCAAATTCTTGGATATTAACAAAAAATTAACTATTATGCACGTTGATTTTTCACTTGGAAACCAATCATTTACAAACAAAAAAAATGCTGGGTAAAAAGAAAGACAAATACGCTTCGATGAACTTCAACAACCTGAAGGCGCTTTTGCACCAGCAATCTACATATATCTGGACATGGAACATTGAATCATCAGAAATACAAGTTGATGAACTTTTTTATGCAAAACTGGGCATTGATAAACATGAATACCTGGAAGTTAATGTTCTTTTTCAGCTTATACACAAAGACGATAAAATTAAATGGCTACGGTTTCTTGTTCACTTACGGAACAAACAAGCTGTACCAACTTACGACATCCGTTTCAGAAACAAAGAAAAAAAATATACCTGCTTCAGAATAACTACAGACAATACAGACATTGGCCAATCGCGTATGGGGCTTCTGAACGACATTACCCCGGACAAAGAGCATTTGCGCAACACGCATAATCAATTTGAGCGATTAGCATCATCCATCCAAAATAAATTTGGGCTCAATATAATCATAAACAAGTCGCTGGAGATTAAGCACATAAACAATGCCGGTGATATTTTGCGCCCGCTGTCGGAAAATGTACTTAATGGCATAACCATTGATTCGTTATTTTCGCAAGAAAGTCGTAACACTTTTCTAAAAGCTTTCGACGAAATAACAAGCAACTCAAAACAGGAAATAAAAACCCAAATTCGCACCAACCCTGTTTATACGCGCATAGAAAAACACCTCGAAATACTACTTATCAATAAATTAGAAGACCCCATCATTCAAGGAATAGTGATTGATGCACGTGATATTTCCGATCATATACAACTGGAACAAAAATTAAAAAACCAACGCGAAGAATATTTCACGCTTTCTAACGATTATGAAGCTCAGAACAGGAAAATAAAAATCAAAAACGAAATTCTTGAAGCGAAAGCTCTTGAAGTTGCCGAAGCAAATGAGAAACTAATTAAATCGGAAAGCCGCATATTAAGCCTGTCCCGCATTGTAAACCAAGCCATAACTATCTTAGAAAATGAAAAAACCGTATTCATCAGCGATCGGTTGGCACAAATTACCGGATACCCCATTGAAGAACTTTATAATTTTGACATTACAAACCTTGCAGCCCCCGGAGAAAACACCTTACAAATTCCGGTAAATAGCAAAGAAAATGTCGCACAGCAAAACTTTTGGGGCTATACAAAAAACGGAGAGAAAAAATATTTTTCCAACATTTATTACACAGAAAAAGTACCGGGCAACCCAACATATACATTTATCGTAACCACAGATAGAACAAAAGAAAAAATCCAAAATGAGTTGCTCCGCGAAAACCAAATGAACCTGCATGCAACGCTGGAGTCGTTGCAAAAGTGGATAATTGTAGTAGACAGAAAAGGTTACATTATTAATCTTTACAAACCCAATAAAATAGAGCATTTCTTATTGGCAAAAGATGCCGAAATAATTGGTAAACACTACACAGAATTACCATTGCCCGACACCTTTATTGAAAAATTGCTTGACACAGGCATTAAAGTCCAAAACCAGGGAAAAACACAAAATATTGAGCTGCCAATTGAAGTTCAGGGTCGCATGCGCTGGTATTACGTAAGCATGTCTATACGGTACAACACAACAGGTCAGAATATAGGCTGGACACTCGTACTAGATGATATTTCGCGCATCAAAGCCACGGAAATGCAATTAAAAAACCGCGAAGCCCAATTATTCTCTCTGATTAACCATTTCCCCGACATTGTTTGCCTTAAAGATCAGGACAACAGGTGGGTATTGGCCAACAAAGGTTTATTGGAACTGTACGACATGAAAAACAAACCCTATTTGCTAAAAACTTGTCGTGAGCTGGCAGCTAAATACCCTGAAAACAAAACGCTGTTTAACGAATGCACAAAAACAGATGCACTGGCCTGGCATAAACGTAAGCAAATTAAATACGACATGACTTTTGACCAGCAGGATAAGCAGCCACGTTCTTATGAAATAATAAAAGTACCCATCTACGATTCGCAAGGAAACCCTAACTGGCTTGTGATGCTGGGACGCGATGTAACGCAGCGCAAAAAAATGACCCACGAGCTGGAATATGCCAAAGAAATTGCCGAACAAGCCGACCATCTTAAAACAGCATTCCTTACAAACATGTCGCACGAACTTCGCACACCTCTCAATGGGATTGTTGGCTTTTCCCAGCTACTGAAAAACAAAAAACACACACAAGCCGAACAAGAAGAATTCCTGAATATTATCCACCAATCGAGCAACCTTCTACTCAATATCATCAACGATATTATAGACCTCTCCAAAATGGAAACCGGCCAAATTAACCTCAATATAAGCCCCACAAACATTAAAGACCTGGTTTCGGAATCGTACAAACAACTCCGGCAATTCTATAAAAAGCCCGATGTAACATTTAGTGTTGATTTTCCCGAAACACCCCGGCAAATTATCATCGACACCGATAAGGTGCGACTACAGCAAGTTATTAACAATCTGGTTTCAAACGCATTCAAGTTTACAAAAAAAGGAGAAATCACCATCTCACTTGGATTTGATGATAATCACGAATACCTGCTTCTCGTTGTAAAAGACACCGGCATTGGCATTTCAACCGAATTTCACAAAACAGTTTTTGAACGATTTCGCCAGGTTGAAGAAGGCTACACCCGTGAATACGGCGGAGCCGGCCTTGGGCTTTCAATAACCAAAAAAATTGTGGGTATGCTGGGCGGGTCTATCCTGCTTGATTCAAAGCGAAACAAGGGCTCTACCTTTACAGTTAAACTGCCGTATATTCAAAAAAGCACAGCGGAACACCATGCCGATGGTCCGGCTGACATTTCATTTATCAGAAACAAAAAAGTTCTGGCCGTTGAAGATGATGCCGGCAGCTACCTGCTTTTAAAATCTATTTTACGCAACAGCGGCTGCATGCTCCTCCATGCAAAAAACGGCAAAGAAGCACTTGAACTCATCAAAAAACAACCCGATATCGATCTAATATTAATGGATGTACAAATGCCGGTAATGGATGGACTTGAAGCAACTCAAAAAATCAAAAACATGAACAAGAAAATCCCGATAATAGCCCAAACAGCGCATGCATTTACTAATGATCGGGAAAAATGTATTGAAGCAGGCTGCGACGATTTTATTACTAAGCCGGTAAAGTTTGCCGAGTTATTTGTTTCTATTTCCAGAGTATTACAACCACCCGAATCTCCGAAGTAATACATGTAAAAAAATATTATCCAATAGAAAATATGGAACCCGGTATGGCATGTAACATGTTTTTCTCAATAGAAAATGGTTTCGTTTCCGGTCGAAAATATATACATTTGTTACTTTTAAAAATTGAACATAATTAATAATTATCAAACTATTGAACCATGCATACGGTTTTTCCGCAAACGTTTTCAATAAAAATCTCATAAAATAGTCAGGGTCTAAGCCCGGGAACAAAACATAAACCCGTTGCATGAAAAACACTTAATAAAATGAAAAACATACTCGTAGTTGGAGCAGGGGGACAAATTGGGTCTGAGCTCGTACCGGCATTACGCGAAAAATATGGCAACGACCATGTAGTGGCAACCGATATAGATGAGGGCAAATGCAAAAACCTCTCCGATGGTCCGCGCGAAGTCCTCGATGCAACAGATGGAAAACACTTTCTGGAAATCGTCAAAAAGTACAAAATCGACACCATTTACAACATGGTAGCTCTGCTTTCGGCCACCGGCGAGAAAAATCCCGAATTGGCCTGGAAAATAAACATGGGAGCGCTCGAAAACAGCCTCAACATAGCCAAAGAAAACAACTGTGCAGTATTTACACCCAGCTCCATAGGGGCATTTGGCCCCACAACACCGGCAGACAATACACCCCAGGACACCATTATGCAACCCAATACCATTTATGGTGTATGCAAAGTTTCAGGGGAGTTGCTCAGCAACTATTATTACGAAAGATTTGGTGTAGATACCCGCTCGGTGCGCTTTCCGGGAATCATTTCCAATGTAACACTCCCTGGCGGTGGCACAACCGATTATGCTGTAGAAATTTACTACGAAGCCATTAAAAAACAACAATACACATGCAACCTGAAAAAAGGTACTTTTTTAGACATGATGTACATGCCCGATGCCGTAAAAGCATGCATTGACCTGATGGAAGCCGATCCGGCAAAACTCATTCACAGAAACTCGTTTAACATTTCTGCAATGAGTTTTGATCCTGAAATGATAGGCGATGAAATCAAGAAACATATTCCAGAATTCAAACTCGAATACGAAATTGACGAGAGCAAACAAAAAATTGCCAACAGTTGGCCAAATTCAATGGACGACAGCGCTGCCCGCGAAGAATGGGGATGGAACCCGGAGTACAACCTGGCCGCTATGACCATTGATATGCTCGAAAAAATTCAGGAAAAGAAAGACAAAGGAATGATTTAGATGATATTTATACATCAATTTCCAGAATTTTGACAAAAAGATTTAATACACATTTTTATTTGAAATGATAATTAGTGCATTCATTTTGCGGTATTTAATAATCAAATATGTAAGTTTGGGTGTAAAACAAAAGGGTTCTGTATGGATAAAATCAAATTAAAAGTTCTCGGTATATCATATAGCCAAACACAAACCGGAGCTTATGCACTTATTCTGGCAGAAGATGATGGAGAACGGCGCATTCCCATTATTATTGGCGGATTTGAAGCCCAGGCCATAGCCATTGAACTGGAAGGATTAAAACCGCCCAGGCCCCTTACGCACGATCTTTTTGTCAATTTTGCCGATGCATACAATATAAATATCATAGATATTACAATCAACAGGCTTGAGGAAGGGATTTTCTATTCCGAAATTACCTGCGATAATGGCAACAGCAGAATAAAAATAGATGCCCGCACCAGCGACAGCATAGCATTAGCATTACGCTTCAAATGCCCCATTTATACCACACCCGAAGTAATGGAAAAAGCAGGCATAGAACTTGAAACAGAACATACCGATGATCGCGAAGCAGGTGTAAGCAAAACAAGCCTTTCTCGCGAAGAACAGAAAGAAAAATATGCATCAAAAACGCTGGAAGAGCTAAAACAAATGCTTAACGAGGCCATTGAAAAAGAAAACTACGAGCTGGCTTCTGAACTTAGAGACGAAATAAACCAAAGAGAGCAAGAATAAATATTTATTCTTGCTCTCTCGCTTTCTTTCTATATTATTTCTTTAAGAATTTACACAACTAAATCTGCCCTTCTATCTCAGCTTCCTCAATTTCCTTAGGATTATGTTTATACTTGAAAAGAAACATAAATGCAATTGCTACAATTAACGAATAAATTCCAAATATTGCCCAAATAATATCCCAATCTTTCACACCATTTGTCGTATAAAGATCAATAATCCAGCCACTAAAGTACGCACCAATCATGGCGCCAAATCCATTAGCCATAATTATAAATAAACCCTGTGCACTTCCTCGTATTTCAGACTTCGCTTCTTTTTCTACAAATAGCGAACCAGAGATATTAAAGAAATCAAAGGCCATACCGTATATAATGTTCGAAAGAATGATCAATGCAAGGCCAATTCCCACAGGTCCTCCCGCACTGAAAAGCATAAAACGCAATACCCATGCAAACATACTCATGAGCATAACCTTTTTTATGCCAAACCGCTTCAAAAAGAAGGGTATTGTAAGGATGAACAACACTTCAGACATTTGCGAGATGGACATAATGATACCGTTGTTTTGCACGGCAAAAGTGTCCTGAAAAGCTTTCAGGTTTCCAAAATCATGAATAAAGGCCTCTCCCCACATGTTTGTTATCTGTAAAGCAGCCCCCAACAGCATTGAAAAAATAAAGAAAATCGCCATTTTTCGCTGTTTAAACAATACGAAAGCATCTAACCCGAGGGCTTTGTACAATGAGAACTTTTCACCTGTTTTTTGAGGTTTTGCTGTTCTGAAAGTTAAAGAATACAAACCCAAAACAAGCGAAGCTCCTGCCGCAAGATATAACTGATTCTCGCTTACGCCCCATTTGAGAAAATCGACGATCCAAACAGCAATAATAAAACCGATTGTTCCCCAAACACGTATAGGAGGAAATGCTTTTACCACATCGAACCCTTCCCGTTTTAATACTTCATAAGAAATTGTATTATCCAGCGATATAGTGGGCATGTAAAGCATGAGGTATAAAATCATTATCGGGTACAATGCAGCGAACGTATCTGCCTCAGCTGCCAAATATAATAAAACAGCACCTAGTAAATGTAAAGCTGCAAAAACGTTATTCGTACTAAAATAGCGATCTGCAAGAATGCCCATCAATGCAGGCATAAATAATGCCCCTATACCTACAGCCATAAAAATGGCCCCAATTTGTTCACCGGTAAAACCCAGGGTGTTGTTCATATATTTCCCAAATGAAAGCAACCATGTTCCCCAAACAAAAAACTGAAGAAAGTTCAGTATCGTCAGACGTATTTTTACATTATTCATAATTGTGATATAATTTTGGCCGTTCGCTCTGATAATTAATGGCTTATGCCCCCAAAGCTACCCTATGACCAGAGTTAAGACATCAAATATGTGAAAAATAAACGTATTTTTGAACCACGACATCAATAAAAATTTCGATTTTTTCCGTAACTAACTGATGATATGACAAATGTATTCCGAAATAATACAACTGTACAAGTTGAACCTGCACATTTTACAAGCATAAATTTTGATATATTCATTATCAAACACATACCTTTATCACTAACTTTTAAAAATCATCAATAACATAATTTCAATCTGTATTTTCTCGGATAAAACAGCAAAAATATGTAATTTGCGGGGTTTAGATTAAATCGAATTCGTTTCCTATACAAAACACTATGGCAGGATGAGATACATTTTCATTTTTCTGGCGGGATTGGTTATACTGCCATCAGCAAATGCTCAAAAAAGTTATCGGTATAATTTCGACCGGTATGCCAATGAGCAGGGATTATCGCAAGGCCAGGTTTTTGATATTACTCAGGATCGTGCGGGCCAAATATGGATTGCCACCTATTCCGGAGGCGTAACAATTCTTGACGGCATTTCAGAAAAATACCTGTCGCAGGAAAACGGCTTACCATCCTATTCCACAACATCACTCTTTCTTGATCATAAAAACAGGATGTGGATTGGCACAATAAATGGCCCCTGCTATTATAACGGATACACAATAAAACGCCCTCATATTACCGAAAACATCAGCAAACTATTTGTATGGGATGTAGCAGCTGATCAAAACAATAAAATCTGGCTTGCCACAGATCAGGGAATATGGTACGTAGAAAACGACACAGCTTACCCTGCCGACAAATCAATAATGCAATATCCCTTCTATCGCATTTCTAAACAGCCCGGAGAAGGAACACTCTGGTTTTTTTCCGGGTTTGCAGGAATACGTAAATTAAAAGACTCAAAGCTCCAAAAAATCGAATTGCCCGTAAGCGACGGGGCAATTATTGAAACACTTATCTTTTCTTCATCTGAACACGCTTATGCAGGTACAACAAAAGGCTTATTTGAGATTAAATTTAGTCTCAGGGACACCGTACAGATAAATCATTTTCTGCCAGACTACCATATAACATGCGGCGAGATTGATGAGCATGGCAGGTTATGGGTAGGAACAGATGAAGCCGGACTATTCATTTTCGACACAAACGGGAAAAAGCAAAACATCAATGCATATCAGGGCATTGGGCACAACCGTGTTTATAAGGTGTTTCGCGATAAAAACAGCAATATTTGGATCGGCACAGATGGAGCCGGTGCCTATTTATTCAAAGGATTCAGATTCTCTGAGTTGAGAATTAATGAACTCTTTCAACCTTCGTTTATCATGGGCTTACATTTCGATAAACAGGATAATTTATGGGTAACAAGTGAGGGACAGGGAGCCGTAAAAATCGGAAAAAACGAAAATGTACACTACACAACAGATAACGGGTTAAACAGCAACTTTGCAAAAGATGTAACATCCGACTCCAGGGGGAATATCTACATCAGCACATACAATGGCATTACAGTTATAAACGAAAACAAAATAAAGTACTTACGCAGCCCTTCAGACTTGGTAACCAACCTGATCGAGATTGTATTTGTTGATCATAAAGACAGACTTTGGGCAGGCACATTAGGACATGGTGTGCAATGTATCAATACCAAAAAACTGTATTCTTCAGCCAACGGACTTGTATCAGACTATGTGTGGGATATTTACGAAAGCAGCGATAAAAAACTATACATTGCAACTGATGAAGGTGTAAATATTATCGAAAATGGAATAATAACCGACACCATCAACAAAAAAGATGGCATGCGCAATCATGTAATGAGTTCGATAATACAAGACAGCCATGGAAATTTATGGTTCGCATCAGAAGGCGGTTTAACATGGTATAACGATGAAAAACTTATTTATTATCCAATTAACGAATTATGCAGCAGCAATATAATTTATTCAATAGTTGAAGATAAGTATGGACGTTTACTCATAGGAACCGAAAACGGTATCGCACTATTAATAATTGATGAATACGGAACCATTCACAGCACCCATCATTTTTCAAAAAATACAGGGTTTTTCGGCATAGAATGCAATTCCAATGCAGTAACAAAAAATAAGGAAGGCCATATATTTTGGGGAACCGTAAATGGAGTTACACGTCATATACCTTCCCAAAAATGGCACTCAAATATGGTAGCTAAGCCCTACATCAGAGGTGTTGAACTAAATGATGAAACTATAACTATACATAATTATGCTGACTCCATTACACCTTGGTTCAACCTGCCGGCAAACCTTAAGCTACCTTATACCCAAAACAATATCACAATCAATTTTGGGGCTCCCGAGTTTTATTATAATGATAAATTGCTCTACCGTTACAAACTCAAAGGTTTAGACAACGACTGGTCAAAACCCAGCAAACAAGCACAAGTAAGTTATAATCATTTATCTTCGGGAACCTATACATTTCAAGTTCAAACACTGCATAAAGATTTTATTGACAAACCTGCAGGAACAGAAACTTTTACATTTATAATTAAAACTCCGTTTTATCAAACCTGGTGGTTCCGCATCATTTTTGCCATCACAATAATTACAATGGCTTTATTATTTTGGAATTACCGCATATATGCACTTCGTCAAAGAAAAGTAACCCTGCAAAAACTTGTACGCGACAGAACAAAACAGTTGTCAAGCCAAAAAGACCAGCTGGAACGTGCCAACCGGGAAATAAAACGCAGCGCCCGCCTGAAAGAGCAGTTCTTAGCCAACACAAGCCATGAAATGCGCACACCTTTGAATGTCATTATTGGTTATGGAAATTTGTTACTCAACACAAGCCTTTCCAGCCAACAAAAAACGTACATGGAGTACATGCGCTCATCGGGCGAACACTTGAAAGTAATTATTAACGACTTACTCGACCTTTCAAAAATTGAAGCGGATAAAGTAGAACTAAACGAAACCACCTTCAATTATCGACGAGTTATTCTTAATACATTCAATATTTTCCGAATAGAAGCTGAAAACAAAGGCCTAAAAGCCAACCTGAATATACAACGACCTGTAAACCAGGTGGTGGGCGATCCTATTCGCCTAACCCAAATCATATCTAACCTGTTGCGCAATGCCATTAAATTTACTGAAAAAGGATCGGTAGGCATATCAACACGCGAAATACCATTGGATGAAAACAAAATAAAACTGGAAATCAGGGTAACAGATACGGGCATCGGGATACCAAAAGACAAACTAAGCCATATTTTCAACAGTTTTACACAGGTTACCGGAGAATTGACCCGTAAATATGGTGGCACCGGGCTTGGGCTGGCCATTGTGCAAAAACTCATTGATCTGCATAAAGGAAAAGTCAACGTTTGGAGCAAACCAAAAGAAGGAACAACTTTCCTTGTGGAAATTCCATACCAGGTTTCATCTCAGGAAGAGCAACCATTGGTCGATGATTACCATATTCAACAGACAAAATCATTGGATAAAGTTCGGATACTAATAGTTGACGATAATGAAATAAACCTGTCGCTGGCCAATGAAACACTTCATCGTTTCAATGATAGCATTGAGACTGATGTTGCTTACAATGGAAAAGAAGCTGTACTCAAGCACAACGAAACCGATTTCGACATGATTATCATGGATATCCAAATGCCGGTAATGGACGGGTATGAGGCTACAAAAACCATCCGTAACCAAAAAGGCGAAAAGAGCCGGATTCCTATTCTGGGAATGACCGCACATGCCATGAAAGACGAACGGGCAAAATGCCTCGCACTGGGCATGAACGAATATTTATCGAAACCTTTTTCGCCCTCAGAACTCTTGCAAAAAATCAGTGAAATACTCAAACTCGATATTCAACCCAAAACAAATAAACCTGAGCACAACCAAAAAAACAGCCTGAAAACTATCGATATAGGAAAAATAAAAGAAATTGTAGGTGATTCCGTTGAAAAAGAGCGCAAATACCTCAAAATGCTGCAAACCAACGCACCAAACCTCATACAGAAAATTGAAAACGGCCTGAATAATAACAATCTATCAGAAGCAAAAGTAGCTGCCCACTCGCTTAAATCAACTTTCAGATATTACGGAGCAACACAGCTTATGGAATACAGCCGTGAAATAGAAGGATTAGCATCAAACGGGAATAGTAAAAAAATATCTGGTTACCTTGATAAAATAAAGGAACGCTGGGGAGAAGTTGCTGATGAACTTGACGAATATTTTAAAAATAATTAATATCCGTTAAAAAAACAGATGTTTCCGGCAACTATAAGAATCTTTCCAGGTTTGTGCGTATAGAAATATGATTGGTTAATCCGGCCAAATGGTTAGATGTCAATGCGTACCCTATATGAAATTGTTTTACTAAAATACTTGCTCCCAAACTAAATCCAACAAGACCGCCTTTATTGATCATTTTCATTGTACTGCGCTTGTAATGGTTATAACCAAGCCGGGCGGTAAATTTTTCAGATGGAATAAACTCCACTCCAAAAATAAAGTGCCGCATAATATTTTCCGACCGCTTATTGACGTAGTCCGTATCAATTTTTTCAGGCTCAAGTTCTGTATTATTGGGTGTAACGGTATTCTCATTCACAAGTATAAGATCATACTGATGTAAATGATGAGCAATTACAGAAAACCGAAATGGCGCGTGCTCCAAACCTTTGGCTACACCTAATTGAAAATCGAGCGGCAGAGGCTCTTCGCTTCCCGGCACAAATTCATCTATTTGTGTACCTACATTTTTTGCAACAAATGATACGGTTAATAATATTTCGGGGTTATCGTAAGTCATGGCAGCATCGAATGCAGCTGCAAAAGCATCGTATTGCTCAATTTTTGAATATATTCCTTTGATACTCGCACCCAAACGCAGATTTTTCATTAATGGTTGTGACCATGCCATAATTAACGCATAATCGCCGCCGGTAAACGAACCGGTTTCGTAACCATATTCATCGTACCTGGTCATTTCACCATAATTCAAATATTGAAGCCCGGCACCCACAAAACCTAAATCATCCAAATCATATCCCCAGGAAACCATGCCCATGTTAATACCCGGATGTACATTCGTATAATTCATTCCTACTTGCTGATGGAGCCCCGGTTTCAATAATGCGGGATTGTCTGCCACAAAATTTATACTACTATCGGCACTAACAATTGGACTACCGCCCATAGAAGCAGAATAAGCCGATGTAGGCACGGTAAGAAACCTGTAGACAGAAGACAAATCGGTTTGGCCATATATCACGGTAGATATAAAAAAGCTAAGCAGAAAGACAAACAACAGTTTTTTCATTTATTAAATGATTTTCTTCTTTTAAATATTGGATAACGGATACTATAACGGTTAAAACTAATAAAAATTATAAGGAGTGCCCGTAATAAAAACCAATTGTTTTATTTGAAATACTAAGTCCATCGAATCAAGCTGTGCAAAAAAAATCAGGTTAAGATCAGAAATATTAATATTTTTCTGCAAGTGCACGAAAGATGTAATACACAACAGGACAAATATATGTATTGGCTAAAGAAATTTTAAGGTGGTTTCTAAATTTAGGTTGATGGGTATGCGGATAGTCGCGACAAGCTTTAGGACGTTTTTCGTACACCAGGCAATAATTATCGGGAGCTAAAAACGGACATGGCATTTTATTAAAAACATAATCGCCATCTTCATCAATACGCAAATAAGTATCGATAAACTCCTTCTCCTTTATTTTCAAATGCTTTGACAATCGTTCGATATCGCGCTCAATGATTCTGGGACCCAGAGAGCTGCAACAATTGGCGCATGAAAGGCAATCAATATCTTCAAAAACATCAGCATCCAGTTCATGCACAAAGTCGTCGAGGTCGCGAACTTTTTTCTTTCTTAACCTCGTAAAAACATCGCGATGTTCCTTGTAATGACTTTCAGCCAGCATTTTCAACCGTTCCGAATCAATGAGTGGATAATCCATTTATGCGTTTTATGATCAGTATTTGCACTTGTACCGGCATAAAAAAGTGATATTCCTACTATTTAAACATTTTCCAGGTCAAGCTCATCTGTTTCCATCAAGCTATAGTACAGTAAATTAACAGAATCCAAAACATCTTGTTTGTGCACACTTTCAATAACCTGATGAATATGGCGAGTGGGGATACTTATTGCACCGGCAATAGAGCCGCCTTTTACCATTCGCTGAATATTACCGGTATCTGTTCCGCCGGCTGGCAGCATTTCGGTTTGGTGTTTAATTTTATGTTTTTTGGCGGTATTTTTCAGGAAAGTGGTCATACGAATATCAGAAATAACAGAAGCGTCCATGATTTTGATAGCGGTACCTTCGCCCAGTTTCGAAACCTGCTCATGCGGTTGCGAACCCGGCGTATCGAAGGCAATGGTTGTATCAAGCGCAATAGCAATATCCGGCTCTATTGCATGAGAAGCAACTTGTGCTCCTCTCAGGCCAACTTCTTCTTGTACCGTAAAAACTGCATACGTATCATACGCCGGGGTTTTATCCTTTAAGAGCATGAGCACCTGCTCCAAAATATAAACAGAAATGCGATTATCGAGCGATTTGCCGTTGAAACACTCTCCCATTTCGATAAGCTCGCGGTCGCGGGTAATTGGTGTGCCGGGTTCGATAATTTTCTCCAATTGCTCCTTACTCATTCCTGCATCGATAAAGAAATCAGAAATTTCTACATTTTTTTTGCGCTCCTCGGGCTTCATAATATGGATCGGCTTGGATCCCATAACTCCGACAATATTTTCGGTACCATGTAAAACAACTCGTTGCGCGGTAAGTGTTTTGGGGTCAAAACCCCCCAATGGAAGAAACCGTACAAAGCCGTTATCATCAATGTGGCTGGTAATAAAACCAATCTCGTCCATGTGTGCGGCAACCATAACTTTTTTGTTACTTTTCCCTTTTTTAAAAGCAATGAGATTGCCCATGTTGTCGGTCCATACTTTGTCGGCCACTTTTGCAACATCTTCTTTTAACAGTTTGCGTATTTCGCTTTCAAAACCCGATGCTCCCGGAGTTTCGCTAATTTGTTTTAAGCGTTTGATATCGTTTTGCTTAAGCATTTATTAAATTATTTTTTCGTAGTTTTTAAATTTATCGGCTGTTGCACTAATAACCATTCTGATGCCCGGAATGTTTTTTAAATCGAACGGGTTAAAAATATCTTCAAGTCCTTCGGTCTTTATCAGGTAGTTTACATAATTCCACTCCTCCAATAAATAAATACTTGTAGGAGAATTTTCTTCATCAGGAAACAGTAAATTTTGCTGTCCACTTTTACTGATTTGGTTTTCAACAAGCATTCTGTTATTAATCAGGTTCAAATACCTGTTTTCCTCGTCATCTGTCCAGATATATTTTTCAAAAGCAAATAATTCTGCATTGTTCACTAATTGGAAAGGGGGGCCTGCATTATCCATTGCATCTTCGTGCCCCAGCTCCAGTCCTGTAAACCTTGAAATCAAAAAACACATTTTCCATGGAGGCAGGTCAGAAACGATCCCGAATATTTCCGGAAAGTCATCTTCTGGTTCAAATGTTAAAACAATACTCATAGCCTTCAGCTTTCCAGATAAATGAGCGCTTCGCGGGCTGCATTTTGTTCTGCTTCTTTTTTCGAACGACCCTTACCCGATCCCAAATCTTTATCGGCAATAATCACCCGGGTTTCAAATTCAGGTTTATGTGCATTTACGTTGTCGATGCAGGTCGTTTCAAATTTTATCAGGTTCTTATGTTTCTGCGCCCATTCAATAAGTAAGCTTTTATAATTTGTATCGCGCCGTTTAATTTCGTCGAGATCGATAAGCTGTTCGAGCACGCGTTTTATAATAAACTTACGTGTAGTTTTATAGCCCTTATCGAGAAAAATTGCGCCAATAACAGCTTCGAAAAAATCGCCATAAATATGGTGGGTAATTTCTTTATCGAGCGAACGGGTAAAGAGTAATTCGCTGAGGCCTGTGCGTTCGGCAAGTTCGTTAAGGGTTTGACCGTTGACTAACTTTGCCCGAAATTTGGTAAGGAAGCCTTCATCTTTATCGGGAAACTTTTTGAAAAGGTATTCTGCCACAACGGCTCCCAGTATGGCATCGCCCAAATACTCGAGTCGTTCGTTATTTGTGAGCTGTTGCTGATTGTAAAAAGAAGCTGACCTGTGAACACAGGCCAGCTTGTAATAAATTAATTTTCCGGGTCGAAAGCCCGTAGCTCTTTTAATGTTTTTCCGGAACGTTTTATCGTTTCCAAAAGAAATTTGATGTGCAGTAAAGTCGATCTTACTACCCACTACTCATATTTTTTGAATAAAATTGTTGCATTATGACCACCAAATCCAAAATTATTGGTCATGGCAACCTTGATATCTCGTTTCTGAACTTTATTGAAAACAAAATCAAGATTACCATCAATATTTTCGTCCAATTCATTCAAATTGATAGTTGGTGGAATCACTCCTTCATTCAGGGCACGTATTGTTGCCATGCTTTCGAGCGCACCAGCTGCACCAAGTAGATGCCCGGTCATAGATTTTGTCGCGTTTAGTGCGATTTTGTATGCATGATCTCCGAAAGTTCTGATAATTGCTTTTGGCTCTGCAATATCGCCTAAACCTGTTGATGTACCATGAGTATTTATATGGTCTACATCTTCGGGTTTAAGGCCTGCATCTTTGATGGCCATAAGCATAACTTTCATTGCACCATCTCCTTCGGGGTGTGGGGCGGTCATGTGGTGGGCATCGGCATTTAAACCGACTCCGGCAATTTCAGCATAGATTTTGGCTCCGCGCTTTTTGGCATGTTCGTATTCTTCGAGGATCAGGCCAGCCCCGCCTTCAGCCATAACAAACCCATCGCGGTCTTTATCGAATGGGCGCGATGCTGTTTTGGGGTCATCGTTTCGTGTTGAGATGGCTTTCATAGCATTAAAGCCTCCTACACCAGCCTGGTCTATTGCTGCTTCTGACCCTCCTGCAACCATGGCATCAGCGTATCCGAGACGGATATAATTTACGGCATCAACCAAAGCATGGGTTGAAGACGCACACGCTGATACGGTTGTAAAGTTCGGGCCTCGAAGGTTGTACTTAATGGAGATGTGTCCTGCTGCGATATTGGCGATCATTTTGGGAATGAAAAAAGGGCTGAACCGGGGATTTCCATCTCCGGTGGCCCAGTTCCCTATTTCCTCAACAAACGTTTCTAACCCGCCAATACCAGCACCCCAGATAACGCCTACGCGGTCACGATCTACATTTTCTAAATCTATTTCGGAATCTTTAATAGCCTCATCGGCAGAAATCATGGCAAACTGTGAGTATAAATCGTGTTTGCGCATTTCTTTCCGGTCGAAATAGTCTTTTGGATCGTAGTTCTTGACCTCACAGGCGAACTGGGTCTTGAATTTTGAAGCATCGAAACGAGTTATCGGAGCTGCCCCACTAACTCCATTCACCATGTTTTCCCAAGTTTCATTGGCATTATGCCCAACAGGGTTAATGGTTCCCATTCCGGTAACTACTACGCGTCTGATGTTCATTTTGGTTGTTTTAGGGTAAGAATTTGTTCCTACTTGGTGTTCTCTTCAATGTATTTTACCGCATCGCCAACTGTTGCGATTTTTTCAGCTTGATCATCTGGAATAGCAAGGTTAAATTCTTTTTCGAATTCCATGATCAACTCAACAGTGTCAAGTGAATCTGCTCCAAGGTCATTTGTGAAGCTAGCTTCTGCTGTTACTTCTCCCTCATCAACACCTAACTTGTCAACGATAATGCTATTTACACGTGATGCAATGTCTGACATAGCTTTTAAATTTAAGTTAATATTACGATGCAAAGAAATGAAAATTGATTTTAAATAGAAAAATATTTATGGAAAAAAAACCGCACGTGATGCCCAATACAGGCCTAATAAGCTTATTTGTAGCAATTTACAAAATTACACATTTATGAAAAACTTTTTTTTAATTATATAAAGGCAAAATAAATACAAATTGATTTGGAATGTGAATAAATGCTGCCTATATTTGCAACCGCAAAACAATGCGGGGTAGAGCAGTTGGTAGCTCGTCGGGCTCATAACCCGGAGGTCAGAGGTTCGAGTCCTCTCCCCGCTACTCTTACAACACACTAAAAGCCTTACAATCAAAATGTAAGGCTTTTTTTATTGCCAAATTTCTGTTTACAGTTTATGTTTCATATTCAATTTCCTACAAGAAAATTTACATTGCCTACTCCTCTGACTTTGAAATTAGGTTCAGACACCGTAATAAACTGGCAAAAAAGGGATGCAGATACAAACCCCGGGTAATAGCACATACGGAAGAATTCGATACGCGTTTTCAAATTTCCGAAACGCCAAATCATTGACGCATACCGAGTGCAGGCAGGCAACGGCTTCACTCAAAAGAACACACCCCCTTGTGCAGATTATCATATATTACATATAACTTTTTATAATTCACTTAAGTTTCCTATTTTTGATGACATAAATGGTGGTTTTTGAAGGTTTGTTTTTCCATTGTAACTACCTTATTTACAGCAAACTATATTCAATAATCCACTGCTTTTTATGAATTTATATTCCTGTTCTTCAATGTTTTAGGAGGAGGGGAACTTAAGATACTAAAATATAGTAAGATATTTTCTTGTAATTCATCGCAATTTCATAATAATTGTTTGCTGATGAATCTGAAATTGAACAAATAAATAATAAATAAAAACAATTTTTAAAATTATTGTATTGATGTCAAAAATTATTGAAAAATATGCAGAACTCCCAAAACCGTTAAGGAAACCACTTTGGAAATGGTGGCACAAAAAAATGAATAAGTACGATAGCGGGAATATTGCCAATTTTTTGAACTACGGTTATGAATACTTAAACGGAGATATTCGTATACAGTTAAAAGATCAAGATGAAATTGATAGATATTGCATACAGTTGTACGACCACGTTGTAAATAAGTGTGATTTAAAAACAAAAGATGTGCTTGAAGTTGGTTCTGGAAGAGGTGGTGGAGCTTCATACATAACCAGATATTATAAGCCCAAAAGCTATATCGGAATGGATATCAGTAAAAGCAGTATTGAATTCTGCAATAATCATTACAATAATGTGGAAGCATTGACTTTTATTTGTGGAAATGCCGAAAAATTACCTTTTGATGACAATATGTTTGACTTTGTGGTTAATGTTGAATCTGCCAGATGCTATAGCAATCAGCTTGCATTTTTTAATGAAGTTTTTCGTGTATTAAAACCGGATGGAAAAATGCTACTCGCTGACATGAGATATCCCGCCGAAATAGATAATCTCCGAAGCATAATAAAACAATCGGGATTTAATATATCACAAGAAACAAATATTTCAAAAAATGTAGTGGCTGCATTGGAAAAAGACTCTGATAGAAGAGAAAAACTTATCGATAAAAAAATGCCCAGGTTCTTAAGGAAACCCTTTAAAACCTTTGCAGGAACGCTAGGAACTTCGAGATATAACAATTTCGCAAACGGAACTTTTCAGTATTTGAGTTTTATTTTAGAAAAACAAAAAGAATAAACGGATGACAGGGCATTACCAGGAATTGCCCGTTTCCGGTGGTTTTTATCTGCCAGGCCGCCGAAAGCGGCTATGCGGGGAGCGTCTCCGAATTAAAAACCCACAACTACCGGCGCGCGTTCACTGCTCGTGCTGAGATTGCCGAAAACATTTCCCCAGGGCGCTGCCCCGGGCTATTGCTGCCAGCCCGTTGGGCTGTGGGCGTTTCAATTAACCTGAACAGAAGCTTGAGACAGATTAACTTCGTTGAGCTTGCACTTCGTGCTGCGGTTGCTTCGCTGCGCTCGCAATGATGCGTTTCCAATTTTGGGTTTGTGCAGCTCAATCGAAGAGATAACCGCCCATTCGGAGACGCAGTGCATTGAGCGAAATTCGAAATTTCAGTACGAGGGCGCAGCCCAAAGTAATCTGTTTCAATTGACCTGAACGAAAGTTTGAAACAACCCCGTAAAACCCCTCCTTATTTTCTCATTAACAATTCGTTAACCATAGCTGCAATTAAAATTACGGCTTTATAAGTCTGTGTTCCAACACTATAACTACGTTTTTGAAAGAATTAGATTTACTGTCTAATTTACAGATATTTAATTCTTTTTTATTAGATTTGGATATTATACTGCAAACGCTATGTTTCAATCATACGAACTTACTAATAAGTACGATCGGCGCCGTGAAGTCGTTTTCGTAGTTTTGGCCGGAATATTCCTTGGAACGCTTGCCATGCTTAATATTCTTGGAATCTCACGCCAAATCGATTTATCGTTTACACTATTTGATATCAAAATACCGGTTTACATGTTTGTGGGGGTCTTACCTTACCCGATTACATTCTTGTGCACAGATTTCATTAGCGAGCTTTACGGCAAAAAACGCGCTCGCGCAGTTGTTATTACCGGGTTGATTATTAATCTTTGGGTACTCTTTATTTTATGGTTGGGTGGCGTATTGCCAATTGTGCCGGAAATGGCTCCCGGTGAAATGGTTCCTGCTACAGATGATCCGAGTTTCGCATTTTATCAGATCCGACACCTCACATTCGGAGCTACTCTTGCTTCAATGATTGCCTACCTTACAGCGCAATTTGTGGATGTGCATATATTCCACTTCCTAAAAAAACTTACAAAAGGAAAACATTTATGGTTGCGGAATAACGGCTCTACACTTATTAGTCAGCTTGTAGACAGTATTTCGGTTACGCTCATAACTTATTACTATGCTAATGCAATTGAGGTGAAGGAAGATAGCATATCGCATACTTTACTTGTACTGATTGTTTCGGGTTATGTTTTCAAGTTATTGTCGGCGCTAATAGATACAATACCTTTTTATATAGGTGTAAGAATACTTTCAAAGTATTTGGATATTGACCCAAATATAAAGTATAAAAACATTCAGAAATGAGCATACAAACATCCATAAATAAATCGTTCAGTATCAGACGTGAAGAGCAAACTGCTGTTTACCTGCTCCTGGTGCAGACAATTTTTTTGGGTGTTTTCTTTGCTTTGTTTGACATTTCAGCTACATCGCTGTTCATTAATACATTTGGCGAAAAAATGTTGTCGAAGGCATTTCTAATTTCCGGAATCCTGGGATTTTCCCTTACAGCGGTTTATTACCGTTTACAAATTGCCTGGAAATTTTCTAAGCTTATTTTGCTAAACCTGCTTACAATAGCCATTACAACGTTCCTCATTCGATTACTGTTTTACGCCAGTGACAACGATTGGCTTATTTTTATTGTTTTTATTATGATGGGGCCGTTGAATCTGCTCGGACTGGTGGGGTTTTGGGGAATGGCAGGCCGTTTGTTCACGCTCAGGCAAGGGAAACGACTGTTTGGACTGATTGATTCCGGCCAAATTTTCGGTATGATACTCATTAGTTTCTCAATTCCTTTCTTACTGGGCATGTTAAAATCAGACAGGGATTTACTCTACATTAGCTCACTAAGTGTTTTCATTGCCTTTATTATACAACTATTTATTGTGCGGAAATTTGATTTGAACAAACAAGTTGTAACGAAAAAAGAAGAAGAAAAACTAAAACTATCGAGTTTATTAAAAGACCGCTATCTGCTCAATATGACCATGTATGTGGTACTGAGCATGATATCAGCTTTTATCATGTTCTACATCTTTTTGCCCACAACAAAAATGCTTTATCCGGGCGATAATGAATATACTGTTTTTCTGGGTATGTTTACAGGTACCCTGATGATTTTCACATTCCTGATAAAAACCCTGGCTTACGATAAAATTACCAAAAACTATGGTTTACGGGTAAATTTATTACTTCCGCCCATTTTACTTACATTGTTCGTGGTATTGGCCATTGGCTCCGGTTTAATTTTTGGATTTTCTCCTGCCAGCACCAGTTTTGTTTTATTTTTCCTTTTTGTTGCCCTGGGCCGCCTGTTCTCGGTTTCGTTAAAAAATTCGATAGAAGTTCCATCACAAAAATTGCTGTATCAGTCCCTCGACTCATCAATCAGGCATAAAGTACAGGTAGCCATAGATGGTATGGTTAATGAGATATCAGCAATACTGGCCGGTATTTTTCTTTTTATTTTGGGTGTGATTGAATTTTTTACGACCATTCATTATGCATATTTTCTGATTGGAATTGCCGGAGCCTGGGCACTGGTGGGGTTCAATGTTTATCGTGAATACCGCAAATCGCTGGGAGCCGCCCTTTCTACTAGCACTTCAACTGATTTTGACTTGAAGAATGAGGACGATTCCGTTATACAGTTGACGCAAGATGCCACTGAGGAGAGAATGCAGAAAAAACTGGAAATTGCTCCGATTCTCGAACCATTTAACTACCAGGAAGTTTTTCGTGATGGCTTGCTTGAAGGGGGACAAACCAGGGCTCAGGCACTAAAAATTATTCAGGAAGGATTTATGTTTGATTCCCTGCCAACCCTTGAAGACTACGTGAACAAAACATCGGCAGCGGAAGACAAAGATGCTGTTCAGGAGCTGATTAATACGTTCCAAACAACCATAGAAAAAGAACAAAAGAAAATCCAGTTAAGCGATTTGGTAAGCTCTGTGTATCCGGCAGACAGGGTAAAAGCTGCACAACTAATCGGTTACACAAAAAAGAAAAGGTTAACAGGGTTTATTGTTGTGCTTTTGCGCGATTATGCACCCGAAGTAAAACATGCAGCCATTAAAACAGCAGCATTGGTTCAGGATGAAACCAGCATAAACCTCATCATAGATTTGCTTTCAGACGAACAATATAACGCGTCTGCTTATGAAGCTCTAAAAAGGTACGGACGAACTGTAAAAGAACAGTTAGAGCAGTATTTTTACAAATCGGGGCTAAAAACAGAAGTGCAATTACAAATTATTGAATTATTTGCCCGCATGGGTTCTCAGGCAACCCGGTATCTTGAAAACAAACTCGATCATAGCAGCGGCGTTATCGTTGATAAAACCATTGAGGCACTATATCGTGTGGGGTACTCTCCAAAAAGTGCTTCCGAAAAACAAAAGCTGCAGCAGTTGGTAAAAAAACGTATCAATATTATTGTATGGAACCTCAATATTAAAATACAATTAAATACCGACATACATGGCGATGAATTATTGGAAGCTATGCAACAGGAGGTTGAAAAAGGCTTTCAAAAAATATTTGTCTTACTTTCGGTATTGTACGAGCCGGAATCGGTAAACCATGTAAAAAACAACCTTGATATTGGCACATCAGAAAGTATCAGTTATGCTATTGAGCTCCTCGATCTTTTTGTAGATGAAGAAATAAAACCACTGCTTCTGATTTTATTCGATGACATTACTGAAGCTGAGAGAATTAGAAGGTTTTCCGACCATTTTGCCATGGAAAAGTCCGATGAGAAAAAACTTATTGAGGACATCATCAACAGGGATATCAATGAGATTTCAAGACATACAAAAGCCTGCGCTTTAGATATTTTGAAGAAAATGAAAGATGTGAAAATTGGCAACAGCGCCATCGCCCAAATGTTCAATCCTGATATACTTTTAGCTGAACTTGCAGCTATGGTTGTGGCGCATCATGATTACAATAAATTTGAAAGTGTTATTAACCGCCTTGATGCAAAACGCAGACACCATTTTCAACAATTAAGCGCGCAAAAAAACATCTCGGCTACTTTTGATTTATTCAAGCAAGCCAGGGAACTCCCCATATTTAAAGAAATACCCGCAGAAAAGGTTATTTATATAATTGAAAACAGTGTAGAGTTTCCGGTTGAGGCCGGGAATGACGTCAGAATGGCAAATATCGGATATGATACAATAATAGTAATAGAAGGAGAAATTCAACTTCCTGAAAAAGAAACTGAACAAAGATTCACACCGGGTGATATAATTACACATACATATTATGGAGAGCAACTGGAGCTGGTTTTTAGGGCAATCGAGAAATCAGTAATCCTGAGAATACCATTTAGTATAATCCAAGACATCACCAGGCAATTTGACACAGAAAACCAATTATTATCAAGAATACTTTAGAAAATATGGAAAAGACCAGACAATCGAAAAGAAAATCGAGAAGAAGACGTGCACAAACTATTTTTAAACAGTTAATATTCAACGTAATATTTCCTGTTGTGGTAGCACTCATCATGTTGGCTTCCCTGAACTATTACCAGACAAAAAGTATACTTACGGAATCCAACAATACTAAGAATCAGATCATCTCTAATGAAATAAAACACATCATGGAGCTTCAGGATATTGCCCTCGAGACCATAGAAGAAGATCTGAATAAGAAAATGAAAAAATACAGCCAAAAGCTGGTAACGCACCTCAGTAAAGTAGAAAACATAAAAGAAGTTGACCTTGATCGTATCAGGGAAAAGATGGATATGACCAAAGAACACATAGATATTTATGTTATCAACAGAAAAGGTGTAGTAGTGAACACAACATTTGAGAAAGATTTGAATCTCAATTTCTTTGATTTTGGAGAAGACCACAAGCAACATCTGCTACATATTTTCGAAGAAGGCCGTTTTGAGAGTGAACGATTTGCCATTGAAGCATCCACTAAAAGGATGAAAAAATACACATATCATCCTACACCAGACAAAAAATACATTATAGAGCTGGGTGCATATTCAAAAAAAGCCGATGAGTTAATTGGGCAAATACAAAACATACTGGGAAGGATAGCACAGAAGCAATCGGAGATTAAAAATGTTGATCTTTTCATCAGTGAAGAAAACCCGTTTTCCTTATCAAAAGATGTAGAAATAAGTGAAAAACAATACAAGGAACTACTTAAAGCATTCAAAACAAAAGAGAAACAAGTTTTAAAAACGGAAGTCGATGATAAACCCTTTTACCATGAATTTATATACATGGAAAGGGAAAATACCGATTTATACAAAGCATCGGTTATCCGAATCGTATCTGACCGCAGCCGCGATCAGGAAATATTGCTTAGGGAGCTCATCAAATCCATCATCATTTTTGTCATTACCATTCTTATTGTAATGGCCATTATTTATGTAAAAACGCGCATCATTACAAACCCAATAAAACGGCTTGTTGAGAACGTGAACCGCATAAGCAAAGGCGACCTTACAGACCGTGCACTAATTGAGGGAAGCAATGAAATTGCAACGCTTTCGAAGCATTTCAACCGTATGATTGAACGCCTCGAAGAGTACTACAATGAGTTGGAGCAAAAAGTAGCCGACCGCACGCGCGAAATAGAGCAACAAAAAGAAGAAATTACTGCACAGCGCGATTCTCTGGCCGACAAAAACAACAGGCTTGAAGCGGCCTATCATAAAATTGAATTACAAAACCAGCACATTACCGATAGTATTCATTATGCGCGGCAAATACAACGGGCTGTTTTACCTCCGTACGAATATATAGATAACCTTTTCCCGGAATCCTTCGTTCTTTTCAGGCCCAAAGACATTGTAAGCGGCGATTTTTACTGGGCTCGCGAAGTAAACAATTTCAGAGTATTTGTAGCAGCCGACTGCACCGGCCATGGTGTACCGGGGGCATTCATGAGCCTGCTGAGCATTTCATCGCTCAATGAAATTGTTACAAGTGAAACAGTTGACAACGCAGGTGCTATTTTGGACGATTTACGCGAATACATCAAAAATTCGTTGCGGCAAACCGGCAGAGACGGTGAGCAAAAAGACGGCATAGACCTCACAATATGCGTATACAATCCGGAAAAACAGCAATTAGACGTTGCAGGTGCCAACAATTCACTGGTATTGATACGCGACGATGAAGTTCAAATAGTTAAAGCAGACCGCATGCCCATTGGCATTTACCGAAAAGAACTGCCATTTACAAACCACACCATCGACATCAAAAAAAATGATGTAGTTTACATGTTCTCAGACGGTTACCCGGATCAGTTTGGCGGGCCGAAAGGACGAAAATTTCTGGCCAAAAAATTCAGGCGCATGTTGCACGAAATTCATCAAAAGCCGCTTGAAGAGCAAAAAGCGCATCTGGAAACAACGCTTGTAGAATGGATGAATGGTGTTGAGCAAATTGATGATATTCTGGTAGTAGGAATAAAATTTTAAAATCGACAAATTATGAGTGAAATAAAGGTATTTATCAGTTGCGATACGAGTCATTCAAAACTCAATGCACAATGGGTGGAGCAATTCAAATCTTCGCTTAACCAACTATTGGTAAATGCCCTGAAGCAGCCTGCAAGCATTTTGTCAAGTTTTGATAAAGAAGCGTCGCCATTCTCACAAGAAAAAATAAAAAATTTCGATGCTGTATTAATGCTTATTTCCGACACATATTACGATGCCCAAAATACCAAAAATGAACAGGCTGTTTTTGTTGAAGACGATAAAAAAACCTATATAAAACTATTACTCACAGAGCCACACCAACAAATATTAGAAGATGGGATTGACGGTACAATTCATAATTTGCATATAGACGACAAAAGCGGACGCAACAAGATTACAGATATCAGCGAGTTTCATGACCACAAAGAATTTTGGTTGCGGTTATTCGATATCGTTTACGAGCTTTCGCTAAATACCGGAACCTCATCAAAAACAAAACGGGCAACTGTTTTTGTTGCAGAACCAACACCCGATATAGAAAGGGAGTGGCTCTCGCTGCGCCGCGAGCTCTTGCATTCAGGATACGAAGTTTTACCCCATTCAAAATATTATTTTACCAAAGCCCATTTAGAAGCAGCTACACTTGATGCGCTTGAAAAATCACAATTGTCGGTACATTTTATTGGTGGCAAAAAAGGCAGTGTTGTAAATGGAGAAGACGTTGTATTATTGCAAAACGGGATGGCAGCAAGCTTTTGTAACCAAAAACCAGAACTATCAAGGCTGATTTGGATACCCAATGAATTGATTTATGCCGATCGCGAACAGCGAATATCCATTGAAAAGCTCAGGAAAGAAAACACGGGTCTCGTTGGAGCCGAAATTGTACAAACACCCGTCGAAAAGCTCAAAGACATTGTGCACCAAAAGCTACGGAAATCGCAATCGCACGATAGCATAAAAGGCAAAACATCAGGCCATACCGTATACTTACTGGCCAACAAGCACCAGGAAAAACACAAAGAGCAAATCGAAAACCAGCTGGCCGCAAATAATGTAGATATTTTATTACCCATCGCTTCAAGCGATAAACGAAAACTACTGGAACACCATCGAAAGTGCCTCCTGTCGTGCGATAGTGTAGTACTCATAAACGACCCCATATCGCCTGACTGGACTATCAGCAAGCATAAAGACATTATTAAAGCAGCGGGGTTAGGACGTGAAATTCCAATTCAGAAAAAAATTCTGGTAGTTGATGAAGAAGAGAAAAAATTCCAAAAAAAATTCGACGATTATCAAATTCTGAATATAGAGACAAAAAATATAGGCGACATAGTTCAATCATTTAGTGGAATGAATAATACCAGCACATGAGTCAGCAAAATTCAAATACAGGAAATATAAGGTTTAACCCTTTTCCGGGTTTGCGGCCGTTTACCATTGAAGAAAGCCACTTGTTTTTTGGGCGCGAAGGTCAGAGCGAAGAAGTGCTCGACAATTTGGCAAGAAACAGGTTCGTGGCGGTTGTAGGCTCATCCGGTAGTGGTAAATCGTCGCTCATGTATTGTGGAGTAGTACCCATTTTGCATGGCGGGTTCATTACAGAAGCCGGTTCGCGATGGAAAATCGTTGTCTCGAGGCCCGGAAACGACCCCATTGGCAACCTGGCCAAAGAGATTTCTAAAAACTACGCCGATAATGAAGGCGATGAAATAAATCAAAACTTCGTACGAGCCATGCTTAGCGGCAGCTCCAACGGGCTTGTTGAGGCTTTGAAATATATCTCGGGAAAAGAGGATGAAAACATTTTAATCCTGGCCGACCAGTTTGAAGAACTGTTCAGGTTCAGGAAAAAATTTGATAACGAGCAGGCAATCAACGAGTCGCATGCATACGTAAGATTATTGCTCGAAGCTGTTAAGCAAACCGATATTCCGGTTTATATTGTAATGACCATGCGCTCCGATTTCATAGGCGAGTGCGCTCAATACCAAGAGCTTACAGAATACATAAACCAAAGTCACTATTTAATTCCCCAAATGGACAGGGCCAGTTTGCGGTTGGCCATAACAGGTCCGGTAGCTGTTGGAGGCGGTAAAATTTCGGACAGACTTACGAACGAGCTGCTCAACGACCTTGGCGACAACCCTGACCAACTGCCTATTTTGCAGCATGCGCTCATGCGTACCTGGAACTTCTGGCGCGAACACCCGGGAACATCGGAACAACTGGATGTAGAGCACTACGACTCCATTGGTCGCATGGAAAAAGCCCTCTCCAACCATGCCAATGAAGCTTACAATGAGCTATCGCCCGATGAAAAGCGTATATGTGAAAACATGTTCAAAACCCTGACAGAAAGGGGAAACGATAACCGTGGAATACGCCATCCTTCACCGGTTGAAGAAATCGCTGCCATTGCCAATACCGACCACCAAACGGTAATAAATATTGTTGAACATTTCAGGAAATCCGGACGATCATTTCTCACATCGGCAGATCCAAAATTAACGGCCAAATCAATCATAGACATTTCGCACGAAAGCTTGATGCGCATTTGGGACAAGTTAAAAATTTGGGTAGAAGAAGAAGCCCTGGCCGTACAAATGTATTTACGATTGTCTGAAGCAGCCGCCATGTACCAGGAAGGCAAAATCGGTCTTTGGCGGCCACCGGATTTGCAACTGGCCATCAACTGGCGAAAAGAAAAACAGCCCACATTAACCTGGGCCAAACGGTTCTCCCCGGCTTTTGAGCGGGCAATGATTTATTTGGACACCAGTGAAAAAGCGCACATTGCCGAAGAAGAAAATAAAATAAGGCTCCAGAAAAAAGCACTGCGGCGTTCGCGCATCTTTGCCATTGTTTTAGGTACAGCCGCCATTATCTCATTGGGATTTATGGTGTACGCCATAACCATGCAGGCCGAATCGAATAAACAACGAATTATTGCCGAGCAGCAGCGTGAAGAAGCAGAAAAGCAAAAGAAAGAAGCTGAATCTCAAAAAGAACTGGCTTTAAAAAATGAGCAGGAAGCCAATGAACAGCGAAAAATTGCCCTGCAAAAAGAGAAAGAAGCCCGGGAACAAACTCGCATTGCCGAACTACAGCGCAAGAGAGCCGAACGAAGCCTTGAAGAAGCCCGGCTACAGCGCGAAATTGCCGATGAAAAAACACAGGAGGCAACAGAGCAAAAGCAAATTGCCGACAAAAAATCTGAAGAAGCCCTGGTTGAAAAAAACAAAGCCGAAGAAGCCCGGGAACGGGCACTGCAGCTTCGAATGCTCTCCATAGCACGGTCAATGGCGGTCAAATCAGTACAAATTGAAGAAAATAAAGACCTAAAGGCCCTACTCGCCTTCCAGGCCTATCAGTTCAATAAAGAATATGGCGGGGCGCACGACAACCCCGATATTTTCGACGGACTTTATTATGCGTTGAAAACCAAAAGCGAAGAAGGCTTCAACCTGTTTACCGAACATAAAGATGCAGTCCGTACCTTAAAAATGCATCCCGAAGAAAAATCGCTTTTCAGCGCCGGCAGCGATGGCCGTGTTTTTGCCTGGAAAATGACAGACGACTCCGCAAAAGCCGTTGAAATATACAACTCAAACAGCATTATAAGAACGCTCGATTTTAATTCTTCAGGCAACTATTTACTATTGGCCAATGATAATTTTGAAACCCACAAAATTAATCTGGCAACCAAATCCGACACTGTTCATCAAGATCACACAAGCTTCATTACAGCTTTAGAGGTAATTAACAATCATACCGTAATTACATCGAGCGCTGACGGCACAATTGTCATCAGGAACCTGAAAGAAGGATCAAAAGAAGTTATCAATGTTGGTGCCGATGTAAAAGACATTGCCTTGTCGCCTGACAAAAAGCAACTTGCGTTTGTAACCAGCGAAAACAAAGCCGGTTTTGTCTCATTGGCAAATAATAAAATTAGCATTTTTTACGAAGGTGAAAACAAGTTCTACACCATCACCTACAACCACAATGGGAACCTGCTGGCTATGGGAAACAGTAAAGGAACCATTATTCAGTATTCCATTAAAGAAGAAAAGGTAATAAAAGAATTAAACGCCCACAATGCACGAATTAACGATTTGGCATTCAGTAAAGATGATAAACTCTTAGCATCGGCAAGTTTTGATGGTACCATCCGGGTTTACGATACAAATGATTTGGAAAAAGCACCTATCGTGATAAAAGATTACAGTTCGTGGTGCATGACTTTAACATTCAACACAAATAACAAATACCTGTACGCCGGTTATGTTGACTCCAATATAAAAAAGTGGAATATTGCGTCAACTGACATGGCTGCTCAACTATTGCCAAAAATTAACAGGGACATGACAGAGGCAGAATGGCAAACTTATGTAGGAAAAGACATTCAATATATACCCACAACAAAAAAATATGCAAATGATGGGGATTTATAAAATGCAAAATATGGCCAATAATCGACTCAGCGTTTTAGCGGTGCTTTTCATCATTATACTTCTGGTCGGATTCGGCGTTGAGGGAAAAGCCCAAAATTATTGTGGTGCAATACTCAAAAAAGCAGAAAAGCTATACGAAGACGGAAACATTGAAACCATTCCGAAAATGCTTTCAGGCTGTTTGAACAAAGGCCTGACCAACGAAGAAAAAAAACGGGCATACAAGCTAATTATCAACTCATATTTATACAGCGAAGACCTTTATTCAGCTGAAAAAACCATGTTGGAATTTCTTAAATTCGAACCGGAATATGAGACAGAAGAAGGAACAGATAAAGCAGAATTTATAAGCCTGTACAACAAATTTGAAACCTTGCCGACCTTTTCAATCGGGCTATTTGGCGGAACAAATTTTTCCACAGTAACGGTAATCAATGAATATTCCCTCACCTCCCAAAGCGAATACGCGTACACTTCGGGCGGTGTTGGGTTTCAGGTTGGCGCAAGATTCTCGAAAACAATACATAAAGCTATTGATATCAATGCAGAAATAGCACTGCTCAACCAAAAATATGAATTTTCAGAAACCGGATTCGGGTTTACAGAAACAAATTTGAAAGAATCGCAATTTCTGCTCAACATACCTGTAAGCGCCACGTATAAATTTGAAATAAAACAATTTCATCCGTTTGTAGCGTTGGGTGTTTCGGGCAATTATCTTCTTTCGGCTTCAGCAACACCCAGCCGCGTGTACACCGACAACAGCCATCAGGATGTAACCGGTTCAGACATTGACATGCTTATTCACCGAAAGAAATTTACCCTGTCAACCTTTGCCGGATTGGGTTTACGATATAAAATCCCAAACGGATACTTCTTCTTTACAACACGCTATGTTTTGGGGCTGATGAACCAAACAGAAGAAAATGAACGATACAACAATCCTGAACTGAATTACCAATATTACTATATCGATAATGATTTTAAAATGAACAATTTCACATTCTCAGTGGGCTACATGTACATGTTTTACAAACCAGAAAAAAAATAACTAAACCATGCGCTATATAATCATGCTAATATTGATATCATTCGTTTTCATCTCATGTAACGATGATATAGATTCGATTCAGAAAGAATCGTTCATGAAATTCTATGGAGGCTCATATAGTGATGAAGGTCAAAGCCTTGTACAATGCACCGATGAAAGTTATGCCGTAGTTGGGACAACAACAGATGAAGATGAACTCACCGATATTTATCTATTTAAAACAAACCAGAAAGGCAACATCGTTTGGGAAACCACTTTAGGTGATACGCTAAATGATTGGGGCAGCGATTTAATTACAGATCCGTCGGGAAATTTAATTATTGCCGGAACCACAACAAACCCGGCCACACTTTTCACCGATATTTATGTATGTAAAATGAATGCAGGAGGAGAAAAAATTTGGGAAAAAACGTACAATGCGCAAGACAACCAAACCGCCAATTCAATATTATTATGTTCCGATGGCGGATATTTAATAGCCGGCACAACAGATGCAGCAAACATAGCCTATTCGAACCCGCAGGGAGTAATGGATGGTTATGCGTTAAAAATATCGGCAACAGGAGACAGCCTGTGGGCAAAAGCCCATGGGGGCCCTTCTGCCGATCGTTTTAATGCGGTTTGCGAAACAACATCGGGCGGGTACATTTTTATTGGCTCCAGCGGAAGTTATATAGAGCCGGGCCAGGCAGAATCCAGCATGTTTTTCATTGAAACCAACGGAATAGGCAGCCTTATTGATCGCTACACGATTGGCGGACTGGGCAATGATTATGGCAATGATGTTGTTCCTGTTTCCGGGGGTTATTTATTTCTCGGAACTACCAACAGTAATACAGCCGGAAAATCTGATGTTTTCCTTATTTCTACAGGCCTATCGTTTCGCGACATCAACTTTGAAAAGAAATTTGGCGGCATTGGAAATGAAGAAGGCTTGTCGTTAATAAAAAACAGCAACGGATCCATTACATTGGCTGGCTCTACAGATAGTTATGGTGAGGGCAGCAAAGATATGTACATCATCAATGTAAGTGAAAGCGGATCGCTAATAAATGAATATACGTATGGCAGTAGTGCAGGTGAATGGGCAAATAAAATTATTCAGACTTCAGACGGGGGATTTAGTATGATTGGTGCCACTGATTTATCGGAAAACAGCATGATTATGATGTTAAAAACCAATGCCAATTACGAACAGTAGTGTTGATTTTGGCCGTTCAGAAATCTTCTTCCTTTAATCTGAAAATGAAGTCCATCCATCAAAAAAGATTGCTTAACGATGAATAATTTCGTACATTAAGAAGATTAAATCAGCAAAAAAAACACCAAATAATCAGCTTCCTGTTTAGATATAAAATAAGTATTATGAAGAATATTCTACTCTTAGCTATTACACTGATTCTTACAAACACACTGATGGCAGAAACCATCGACAGTGTACAATACAACGCCAACCTTGGGGAATTTACTGTTTTTGGTAAAGATTTCAGAACCGATGGTGGCGTTGATCCGACACAAATTGTAATTACCGGAGCAGCGGGCAGTACGTACCAACTTACATCAATCAGTAATGTGAGCACATACTCCACAACCATTTCTTTTACAGTAGACGATGTAGACCTGGGTTATATGAATTGGCTTTTGGATAAAAACGGACAATCATCTATTGCCGCAACAGCCTATATATTCGATGCTCAAAACAAATGGAACGGAAATACAACCGGAAATATAACAAGTTCAATCACAGTTTATAATTTTCAACCGCCCAACATTGCATCAGCCACTTATGATGCCGAAACAGGAGTCCTGATTGTTGCCGCTGAAAGACTTGCCGGCGATGATATTGGCGATGATATAGATGTAACCCAGATAACCATTGAAGATGCCGGAGGTGCCTCAGTAGGAATAACTGCAGCAACGGCTAATGTTGAAATTACAGACCACACAAGTTTCACAATCACACTTGCCCCAACGGATAAAGCCAGTGTAAATCAGTTAATCGACAGGAACGGAACCGCATCTTCGCAGGGAAACGATTATTATATCAGAGGAGCTAACGGATGGAATGCCGTTTCTGCAGCAGATGATACGGACACGGAGAACAATCCCGTAACTGCTTCAAACGTAATTGCCATAACCGATATTGAGTACAATTCAACCAACGGAACGCTCATTCTTTCGGGTTCCGGATTTGAAAAGACAGAAAATATCGACCCGACAAAACTAACCTTGTTCGGAGAAAACGGAAATTCATACAATTTAACCGCTACCACCCCGACAGTAACGCCAAGTTCGTCAACCAGCGCCATTTTATCCATTGAGGGCATCGACCGCGCATCGCTGAACAGCACTCTAAACACTAACGGCACAACAGCAATAAGCGGCGACAATTTCTCGCTGGATGCCGCCGCAGGATGGAACGGAGCAAGCTCTCCGGAACGCACAAACAACAGCCTGACAGTTTCAAACTTTCAACCGCCGCAAATAACCTCTGCCACTTACGATGCAAGCACCGGCACATTTGCAGTAACAGGAACAAACCTGGCGCACGATGGCACAAGCGACGACATTAACGCAACCTTCATTAATATTGAAGATGCCGGAGGAGCTGCGCATACAATAGGAGTAGCTATAGCCGGCATTGATGTTACAGACCACACCAGTTTCTCGTTCACTGTTGATGCAACAGACAAAACTAATATTGATCAAATCATAGACAGAAACGGAACTTCATCTTCACAGGCAAACGATTATTACATCAGAGGAGCCAACGGATGGAATGCTGCATCTGCAGCAGACGATACAGACAATGGCAATAATTTTATAACCGCAACAAACGTAATTGCCATAACCAACGTTGCCTACAATTCAATTGACGGAACATTAGCCTTAACCGGTACAGGATTCAAGACAGGTTCAGCCATTGATCCGACATCCTTGGAAATTACCGGGGAAAATGGCAATTCATACACTTTAACCGGTGCAACACCGGCT
>CAYPSX010000008.1:0-1853 GCA_964413185.1 uncultured Bacteroidales bacterium | reverse complement strand
GGAACAAACCTGGCGCACGATGGCTCCGGCAGCGACATAGACGCAACAAATTTAAAAATTGAAGATGAAGGAACGGGAACACACACTATCTCTACCCCAATTGCAGGCATTGAAGTTACCGACCATACGGCTTTTTCATTCACAGTCGACCCGGCAGATAAAACAAGCATTGACCAAATCATAAACCAAAACGGCACAAATTCACTTGACAATCGCGATTATTATCTCCGGGGAATAGAAGACTGGAACACTGCTTCGGCAAGCACAGATGTAGATAACGGAAACAACAGCATAACAGCATCAAATGTGATAACCATAACCAATGCAACCTATGATGCTGCAACATCAACATTAAGCCTGACCGGAACAGGTTTTAATACAGGTGCCAACATCGACCCGTTACAACTCACCATAACCGGACAAAGCGGAAATTCGTATACGCTAACAGGTAATACACCGACAAATTTACCAGGCACAACAACAAACGCTACCCTAACTATTGGCGGTATTGACCGCGCCTATATGAACGCCCTGCTCAACCAAAACGGAAAATCAGCCATAAGCGGCCACGATTTTCTTTTGGATGCCAATACCGGTTGGAATAGTGGTTCTTCTCCAACCAGATCGAACAGGCCGATAACAGTTTCAAACTATCAGGCACCACAAATCACTTCAGCCACATACGATGTAAGTACAGGCGACATGAATGTAACAGCCACAAATTTGGCCACAGATGCAACATCCGGCAACGACATTGACGCTTCCCAATTCACCATTTACGGTCTGGCCTCAAATGCGTACACTTTAACGGAAGGCACAACAAATGACGTTGAAATTACCAGCACAACAGAATTTACATTGACTTTAAGCGGTGCTGATAAAACCGCAGTTGATGATCTTTTAGATATTAATGGAACCAGTGCTTCTGACGGAAAAAATTACAATTTAACAGGAGCACACGGCTGGAACAACCCTTCAGCAGCTTTTCATCCTGACAACGGACCCAACACAATCACGGTTTCAAACCAGCCATTAACAGCAAACGCAGCCGCTTCAGCCACAACCATTTGCGATGGTGAAACAATCACTCTATCTGCCAACCCTTCGGGAGGTTCCGGAACGTACACCTACAGCTGGACATCCAGCGCAACCGCTTTTACCTCGACCGATGAAAACCCGGAACTAACACCTCAGGCCACAACCACATACACTGTTGAAGTTAATGATGGAAGCTCAACAACTTCATCAAACATTTTAGTAACTATTAATCCGGTTCCCCAGCTTACATCTGCAACCGAAATAAATATTTGTAGCGAATCGGAACTCAACTACACGGCCACAAGCGATTTAGCCGGCACAAACTTTTCGTGGACACGGAATGTGGTAACCGGCATTGACGAACCCCTTGCAACAGGCTCATCGGAGAACGTTACGGAAACATTGACGAACAGCACAAATGCACCGGTTTCAACCTACTACGATTTTGAACTCGAAGCTTCAGGTTGTGCTAATAGTGAAACTGTTCAGGTTACCGTAAACCCAAACGGCCAGGTTGATGCTGTTAGCTCGCAATATTTATGTGCAGGCGAAAACACAAACTACACCCATTTCTCAACCACAAACACCATGGGCACAACCACGTTTAACTGGACAAACCCAAACACCACACTTGGATTGCCAGATGCATCAGGAAGCGGCGATATTGAAGCATTTGAAACGCAAAACAGCAACACACATGCAATCTCCACCACAATAGAAGTAACACCATCATACACATACAACAGTACTACATGCATTGGGCCCTCAAAAACTTATTCTATTACAGTTAACCCGCCACCACAAGTTGATCAACC
>CAYPSX010000007.1:2588-43526 GCA_964413185.1 uncultured Bacteroidales bacterium | reverse complement strand
TTTTTTGAAATAAAAAAGCCTCATGATTATTGAGCGCAGTCGAAATATAGAGGCGTTATTCTGGTAGAAAGAATGTTCGAAATGGAATCGCCGCGACGGATCGTAAAAGAGTTGTAATAAAAAAAATATCGGCGAACGGGTACAGGGTAAAATAAAATCGCCTATGACATTTGTTAAAAACATAAAAACAAGCCCTAATATGCGTTTACGCCAGAGTTAGGACGTGCGTAGTATCAAGGCTTGTCTGAAATTATTGGGTTGTAATTGTGTTGCTACCATAAACCATCATATTTATTCAAAAAGCTGCGATCTTCGGAGCGGTTATAGTCGAGTAAAATAATAAGGTCGGCTTTCCAGTCGCGGCGGGTAAGCGCTATTTTAAAATCGTGCGTAGGCCGCTCGTAGTTATCGTACATGTTTACAATGCTCCACTCGCCACAATCGGGGTTAATGCGGTGGTGGTCGAATATTTTAACAGCAAAGGCCGAATCTTCGGGGTATGTTGTCACATGTACCAACAAATCGGCTTCGTATTCGCTTTCCACTACCCATACACGTCCTTTGAGCGGCTGTTCAGGGCCGGTTTTGTAAAGAACGCAATTACGCGGTTTTCGCGGATTGTATATACTCGATTGCGTTATGCCTGCTATAGAAATCATGGTCAACACCATAATTGAGAAAAATCGCATAAAAAAAGTTATTAAATTACCATTATTATTCAAAATTAGTTAATAATTTGCAATCTTGACTAATAACGGAGGTTAGTTTTTTTGTTTTGCATACATTTGTAAAAACATCATTCCATGGATATTATAATCGACATATTTCAATGGCTGCTTCGGGCTTTTCTTTGGGTTTGTGGCGTGTGTGTGCTAATAGCATTTGTTTACTATTATATTGCATTTATTTTTTGGGGTGCAGGTATTTCTTTTAAAAGGAAAAAAAAGAATTATACAGATTGGAATGTTACTATTAATATTAATGTTGGAGAACCTGAAACTTCACAGAATAAAAATAATTCATCAAAAAAATAATTTGGTCAATACATGAAACTGAAGATTTTATAGAGCGCTAAACTATAAATATTACTATATTCCACATTAATGTACATTTTTTTCAATCATAATCATCATTCGCTCCTGTTTCGGAAACAATGCATTGGCGAACTTATCAGCAAAACGCCATGCGGGGTATCCTAACAAATTAAGTATTTTGTGTGATCTCATTTTAGTCAGATACTTATTACTAAACCTTCGCCAACGCCAGTTTGCTTCTTGAGGAATCAGCTTTGATATGTTTTTTTCATTAAAAGAATGAATATGTGCATGCGAAGGTGTTGGTTTGTTACAATGCACGCACAAGTGATAGTCTATTTTCTCGTTGTACGGGGTTGTAACAATCAATCTGCCTCCGGGTTTTAGTGTCTCGTGCAAAATTGAAATAAATTGCTTTGGGTTTGCCACGTGTTCAATTATTTCAGATGCCACAATTACATCGACGCTGTTTTTTTTAATGGGAAGAGCAAACACATCGGCCACAAGTCCCAAATGGTTTGGATTGTTTACCTCTTTGTGTATTCGAACAGGATTAATGGAAGAAATATCCATGGAAATGACTTTTTTTCCATCTGGCAGAAAATGTCTGGCCAGCCAGCCATCGCCACAACCAACATCCAGAATTATTTCTGTTGCCGCTGGCACCTGACGCATAATGGTTTGTCTCAGGCGATGTGTTTCCGATTGCGTAGCACTATCGTAAGCAGGGTCAAAATAGTTGAAAACTTCTGCATCGCGCTCGTAGTGTTCACGATAATTGAAGTCGCTTTTCATATCGCGGTGCACCTGACTATTACTCCGGGCAGATGTTCCGGTAATCATGCGCGGCACATCATCTTTCACATCAAATTGATTACCGCCTGCGCTTTCGAGTTTACCATCCCCGGTATTCAACCGGAGCGTTTCTCCCGTTTGTGGATCTTGCAAAATATTGAGAAAAAAGTCGTTCATTCGATTCTGTTTCAGTATGCATTACAATCAAATCCGTTCTATTTATCCGGGTCAAATGGTATCTCCTTCACAAGTGCTATTTGTTCGGGAGTTACTTCCGCCATCATGGCAATAACTTCAACCCCGGCTTTTACAGCTTTCGACAATGTCTCCGCATAAGCCGGGTCAATTTCGCGGGCTGCACCAAATTTTCTGATATCCTGTCGTTGAATTACGTAAAACATTACAGCCCGCATGCCATCCTGTTTCACCTTGATGAGTGTTTCCAGATGTTTTCGGCCACGTTCGGTTTTAGCATCGGGGAATAACGCGTAGTCGCCATCCTTCATGGTTACATTTTTCACTTCAATAAAGCAGGTTTCCGTTTCATTTTGAGCGCGTACATCGAAACGACTGTCTCCAAATTTCACTTCGCGTTTCACATCCGTATAGCCACGCAGTTTAGGCACTTCGCCATCGCGAACAGCTTCAAAAACCAGTCGATTGGGATGATTTGTGTTGATGCCGATCCATTTCCCATTGATCCTGATCATTTCCCAGGTAAATTTCGTTTTTCGTTTCGGATCGTTTACCGGACTCAGGCGCACATCGGCTCCTTCTTCCAAACAAGTTTTCATGGAGCCGGAATTCGTACAATGGGCTACAACCTCATCACCGTTATCGAGTGCTACATCAGTCAGAAAACGCTTGTATCTTTTTATTAATTTCCCACCAATTAGTGGTTGTTCAAATTCCATAAGATATCTTTTAGCGACAAAGATAACGATAGTTTTTTTGTATATTCAACGTTCTTAAACGATTTGAAAGATGAAAGCATTACTCAAAGATCGCAATTTATATATTATTTTTTCTATTACCCTGTTGGCCGTAATGGGCGTTGCCAGTATCACACCGGCTTTCCCAACTATTGCAAGGCATTTTGATTTGAACATGGAAGAAATTGGGTTGTTGATTACCGCCTTTACGATTCCCGGCATTTTTTTATCGCCGGTTTTGGGCATTATTGCCGATCGCACAGGACGAAAAGCCGTACTCATACCTTCGCTGTTGCTTTTTGCGCTGGCAGGAATTGCCTGCGCGCACACCAACGATTTCAACACATTACTAATTTTCCGTATTTTTCAGGGTGTTGGGGCGGCATCTTTGGGATCGCTCAACATTACGCTAATTGGCGACCTTTTTGAAGGCAACCGCCGCACGGCTGCCATGGGCTACAATGCCAGTATTCTCAGCATTGGCACGGCTTCGTACCCGGCCATTGGCGGCGCACTGGCACTTATTGACTGGAAGCTGATTTTTTATTTACCGGCATTTGCTCTTCCTGTGGCCATCTGGGCATTGGTGCGCCTGCAAACATCAAAACCCGACAACGCACAAAAGGTAAAAGCCTATTTCCGTTCGCTATGGAAGGTAGTCAATAAACGTTATGTGTGGAACTTGTTTATCATGAACATATTGGTTTTCATTATTCTGTACGGCGCCTATCTAACGTTTTTACCCGCATTTCTCGAAAAAAACTTTCAGTCAGACTCTTTTGAAATTGGCCTTATCATGTCGGCCATGTCGCTAACCACCGCCATAACATCTTCACAACTGGGCAGAGTTAGTCGCCATTTGAATAAAAACAAAATTTTGGTTCTCGCCTCAACTTCGTACATTGTTGCATTAATGATGCTGGGATTTTCTACTTCACTTGCAATGGTAATCATTGCTGTCATTTTTTACGGGCTCGGACAGGGATTGTTTATTCCATCTATTCAAACATTGCTGGCCGGCATTGCATCGCAACGCGAGCGCGCCTCTGTAATGTCCATCAACAGCATGGTTTTGCGGATTGGTCAATCGTTAGGTCCGGTAGTTATGGCCATGTTCTTTATCAACCAAAATTTTATGTGGGTATTTTTGGGAGCCGCGGGAATGGCTACAATTATAATGATATTAAGCACCATATTAAAGGAAAAAAAATAAATCATCCAAAAACACATCCACACCAACCTGCTACAAAACAACTAAATAGCAAATCAATTAAAACCTATTAACTTTTCATTAATTTTTTTTCAGTAAAAATACGTATAGGACGTACACAAAAAATATCTATATTGTCCCCGAATTCGTGATTTTTTATCCAAATGAAAAAAAACGATAATTTATTTTTCAAAATAATAACCAAACTCAACTAAACAATTACAAACTTTAAATTTTAATGTTATGAAGAAGAATTTATTATTACTGGGATTAGCTCTTGTTGTAGGATCATTCAGTTTTATCGCCTGCGATGAAGACGATGATTCAGTAGTTAAAGAGCCTTGTGAAGAGAACGATTATGGTTCTGTCACCGTTACAAACAACTCTGGCGAATACTGGGTATTTGATGTAACTTATGAAAAAAATGGATCCGAGTGGACAACTAACGAAGAAGTAACCATTAATGATGGTGAATCTTACACCTGGGAAGAAGTTGGTGCCGGTACTGTAGCCATTTGGGTAAGTGATCCTACACATGACTGGACTATTGCAAAAGAAATAAGTCTTGATGCTTGTGAATCTCACACATACTATGCAAATGACAGATGTCAATTGTTCGATTGGGGAACAGCTACTGTCGTTAACGGTGGTGATTTCACGCTAGTTGTTGATGTATCAGATGAAACCGGATGGATTGAAGAAAGAACGCTCTATGCTGGATACGAAACAGACTATCAAGTAAAATCAGGAGATGTTACATTTGGAGCAAGACCCTATAGCGGCGACAGCTGGACATTCTCTGATCCTTACGATGTAGACCAATGTGGTACTTTTGAATTTACATGGAATGCCAAGAAAATGACAGGAAATAGTAAAAAAGGTAATTTAAAAGTTAACTATGTAACTCCTAAAAAAGTAGGCAGTGAAATTAACCTGAACGAATTACCAAAAAAATAATTCACACAGAAGCTAATATTAAAAGCCATCTCGAAAGAGGTGGCTTTTTTTTGCTAGTGTCCTGTCAACACCCAAATAACGCACCAATAATATTTAGCGGATTTCATTACTTTTAAGGTATATTTTAATCTTATACGGTACTACAAAACAAAGCGATATGGAAAATTCGAAAGAACATGCATCGAACAAAATAGTACAAGTAATACAAATAGCACTGGGAGCCAGTATGCTTTTTGCCGCTTTTACAAAAACTTCAACCATCAATAAGTTTATTGATAGTGTACAAACAGATTATGGCCTTGGCATTCTCGCCATGGGAGTACCCTTGCTTGTATTGTTTGAAATTTACCTGGGCACCAACATCATTCTTTTCAGAAACTCAAAAAAAAACGCACTGTATGCACTATACTTTCTCGTTGCTCTTACGGGCGTTTACTTTTACGGACATGTTTTTCATTCAGCAGAATCGTGTAATTGCTTTGGCGGATATCTTGATCAATTTTCAACGCCCTGGACAACCTACATTAGGAATATCATACTTATAGGTATTGCATACATAGTTTTTAAGAAATCTGATGCAGAAGCCCTGTCGCATAGCCGACAAATTTTGATTTCTTTAATAATTGTGGCCTCATTTATTATCGGCTTTAATATTAATAAGCCAAGGTTTATGAGCATAGGTCATCAACTTACAAAACAACAGCCCAAAGAAAAATTTGAACGAAAAAAAATGGAAAAAGAATTCGCTGAAAATTATCAACTCAACGAAGATAAATCATATATGCTGTTTTTCTTTAGTTTGAACTGCCATTATTGCCTCAATTCCATAGAAAATGTAAAATGCTACAAAGAACAACAAATTGTTGATAGTGTTATCTTTGTAAATGTCGCTGACCAGACTTCGCCTCACCTGAAAAAACTAATAAACACACATAAAATACATCCTGATAAGTACCCGATGAAGTTCATTACCAGGAACAAATACAGCCAAATTTCACATATTTCTCCCACAAGTTTTATTGTAAAAAACAACAAAATCCTTATTGCACACAGAGGCCTTGTGGACATCCCTCTGGTGATGGCAAAAAAGAAGCCCGAAGCTTTTAAGTTACTGAATAGAAAAACGTTAACAAAATAATAACGGAAGTCATTACCCTTTTTCAATATTATTTTGATAAATTTACTTAAAAGCCACTAACAACAATTACAAACTAAAATCGGGTGCTATGAAAAAAAACTTAATGCTATTAGGAATCATCCTCATAATTGCATCGCCAGTTTTTTTTGCTTGTGATGATGATGAGGATAAAGAAATTTACGGATGCACCGATAGTAGTGCATATAATTATGATGTATCTGCTACTATTAATGACGGATCGTGCGAATACGAAGGCTGTACAGACTACACAGCCGCAAATTACGACCCGAATGCCACTATTGACGATGGGAGTTGTGAATATGAAGGCTGCACAGACTACACAGCCGCAAACTACGACCCGGATGCGACTATTGACGATGGGAGTTGTATCTATGAAGGAGAAGGGGTTTTTTGGACTGACGCGGATTATGGTGTTGGGTTCATCAGTGTTTATGTAGAGGGAAGCTACGCAGGCCAAATCACCGGTTACTACTCCAGCACAATACCAGATTGTGGAGCAACCGGATGCGTAACCATTACGAGAGAACCCGGAACCTACAATTTTACGGCAGAAGCAGGCGATGGTACTAATTGGAATCATTATATAACCATCTATAAAAATGACTGCTCAACGATGAGGCTCTATGTTTCTAAAGGTTTAGAAAAAGCCGAACAATTAAAAAGTGATGGTGCATACAACGGAAGACCAACTCCGTTGAAACCCATTAAATAAACAAAATTATTTTTTTGTAAAAAGCCTCTTTCGGAGGCTTTTTTTATACCACGAGACCATTAAAAACCTACAAAAAAAAACAATTTTATATACCGGCAATAAAATATTATCTTCGCTTCCACAACTAAAACACAAACAAATGAACGTTCTTGTTATTGGTTCCGGCGGCAGAGAGCATACACTTGCATGGAAACTCAGCCAAAGTAAAAAAACAGATAACCTGTATGTTAGTCCGGGAAACGGCGGCACACAAAATTGCGCAACAAATGTTTGGGTCAACACCAGTAACTTTGAAGAAATTAAAAAATTAGTCATCGAGAAAAATATCGATCTCGTTATAGTTGGTCCGGAAGCCCCGCTGGTTGATGGAATTACCGATTATTTTGCTGCACAAAATGATGTTGACGTTACCGTAATTGGCCCGGGAAAAGACGGTGCGCAGCTCGAAGGAAGTAAAGATTTTGCCAAAAAATTTATGCAGGAATTCAACATTCCAACAGCCGCATACAAATCTTTTACAAAAGAAACTTTAGAGCAGGGCAAATCTTTTATTGACTCGCTCAGCGCTCCTTATGTGCTAAAAGCCGATGGTTTAGCAGCCGGCAAAGGTGTTTTGATACTCACCGATAAAAGCATGGCCAAACAAGAACTGGAAAATATGCTACAAGGCAAATTTGGCGATGCAGGTAACACAGTTGTTATTGAAGAATATCTCGATGGTATTGAGTTGAGCTGCTTTTGCTACACCAACGGAAAAGATTACATAATGCTTCCCGAAGCCAAAGATTACAAACGCATTGGCGAAGGCGATACCGGACTAAACACAGGTGGCATGGGCAGCATTTCACCGGTACCGTTTGCCACCACGGAATTCTTGCAAAAAGTTGAAAATAAAGTTGTTCGACCAACAATTAACGGGTTGAAAAAACGCGGTATCCACTATCACGGGTTTATCTTTTTCGGCTTAATGAATATTGAAGGAGAACCCTACGTAATTGAATATAACGTTCGGCTCGGCGATCCGGAAACAGAATCCATCCTGCCCCGCATAGAGACAGACTTGATGGAGATATTTGTTGCCGGAATAAACGATAACCTGAACAACAAAAAAATAAAAGTAACAAACCAATACGCTACATCAGTTATGCTGGTTTCCGGCGGATATCCTGAAAAATATGAAAAAGGAAAGGTGATTCGCGGGCACGAAACCGTACGCGACAGCCTCGTGTTGCATGCCGGAACAAACATGCAGGACAACCAGCTTGTTACCAGCGGAGGCCGGGTAATTTCCATTACAAGCCTTGCCGAAACATTAGATGAAGCTCTGGAAAAATCTATGCGGAATGCTGAAAATATACGGTTCGATAAAAAATATTACCGAAAAGATATTGGTTTCGACTTAAAATAAAAAGCTTATGTTCGTCAGACTGCTCAAGGGACCCCAACCATCGAATATATTACTGATCGCTCTTTTTGGGGCATTATTATGGTTGAAATTATTCTGGACACACAACTTCGAAAGTCAGGAATTCTTTGCTCCTTTTCTATCAGCAGAAAACATGCACATTAACGGTTTCCAGCTATTAAATTCCCTGATTTTATTTGCCTTAATTATTTTTGAAGCATTCTACATTGTGCGGCTAAACGTGAAGTATATCTTTATTGATCGTCGTACGTATTTTCCGGCTTTCATTTACATTTTGTGGATGACGTTAATGACCGGAACAGACCACTTTAATGCAGCATCAATCTCCAACCTGTTTATTATCATAGCAATAGAAGGGATTCTAAGCACAAAAACCAGCCGCTTAAACGTAAAAATTGTGTATCGCTCCGGACTTTTACTTGGAATAGCTTCGTTTTTTTATTGGCCGGCCATCCTCATTATTCTTCCGTTTTGGTTTATCATGCTTATTTTACACGGCTTGAACTGGCGCGGTTTATTTGCTCAAATTATGGGTTCTGCCACACCGTGGATGTTTGTTATTGCAATCTGGTTTTTTACAAATAGTATGGGCAGTTTGACTGAACTTAGCGATGCATTGAATGCTAAACGGGAATTACCACTCGGCACAGATAATTCATCTATACGTTTGTATATCATTATCTTTCTATTGTTTATATCTGTGGTTTACCACTATACACACCTTATTGACAAAAAAATTATTGTCAGAAAATATTTTGGAGGATTATTTTGGTTTCTTTTTGTAATTATTGGCGGTGTTTTATTAATTCCATCTGCCGGGCAGGCCGGGGTTACACTTGCTGCCATTCCGGCAACCATATTTTTATCAAACCAATATCTTACTTCCCGCAGCCCTGTTATGGCTGAGATTAATGTGATGCTCTTGCTGTCCACTACAATTATGTGGCTATTGGTCAACTAAGGATTACTCGTCAAGTGGCTTGGTTTCAATGTGCTTGCCTCCTGACAAATCTTTAGGCGGATTTTTTCTAAGTTCGTTCAGGTCTGCAACAAATTTCTCAATAGCTGCATCATCAAAACCTTTTTCTTTTGCTGCCTCTTCGAGCGTTCCCCATATAGGTTCGCCACAAGCAATGCATTTTATGCCCTGATCCATCATGTAACGTACCGATCCCGATACTTCATCAACAAGGTCTTCAATTGTAATGTCTTTTGTAACTTCCATATCGAATTATTCTTATATTTAGATTACAAGTTACAAGAAATATTCCAAACAAATTTATTTTTCATCTTCATTTGTGCAATACCGTTTTATAACACTGTATGCCTCTTCTATGCCCAGTTCGCCGGCTTTGCTCACGTCGAGGCAGCCTTTTTCGGTTTCTTTGAGGTAAATTAGCGTTAATCCGCGGTTATAATACGCTTCGGGCAGTTGGTCAATACTGATTGCTTCGGTATAATCGGCAATTCCTTCTTTAAATTCGCGCTGCTGGCATAACAAATTGCCACGATTATAATACGCAAGGCTAAATTCATCGTTTAAATTGATGCTCCGCGTCAGATCTTCTATGGCATCGGTGTAGTCGGCTTCCTGACTACTCATCGCACTGTTGTTGATTGAGCCTGCATCTTCTTCGAGCCTGATTTGTGTTGGAAACTCGTTCATTGTCTGAATGTATTCCTGCATCTGCGCTTTAATTGTTCCAGCAATAAAATAATCTTCCCAGCTACCCGATGACGTGTTGAGTGATTTTATTGCTTTGTAATAATTGTTTTTAAGGCTTTGATGAATGGCATAGCTATAAACATCATATTGTTCAGCTCCCTGTTGGAGGGTATCTTTCGGCGGGGGCATAACTATTAACTTTGTTGAGTCGTTGTGCCATAATCCGGGAATCCATTTCCAGGGTTTGTTGGTTTGCTTTTCCTTCTCAAACAATGCTGCCACGAACTTTACATTCTCAATATCCTTGTCATCCGAAGCAGGTATGATAATATAGTTATTCTTAAGTGTGATTTGTATATTTCTATTTTGCAGGCGGTTGCGGGTAAAGTCGTTATTAAACTCGGAGTTAAAATCGACCAACTGTGCCAGGTTTCTCGAGGTGTCGCGAAATGCCTGGTAAGTTGTATCTTCGTGCGATTTTTTGTATTCAGCAATAATTTCTTCAGCTTTTTGACGGTCAAAATAGGCGCTCTTATCCTGCCCGAGCTTATGCTTTACAATTGAGCGGTTGATGTAGGCTGTGGCAAAATCGGGGAAAATATCAATGGCTTTATTGTAATCTTCAAGTGCTCCTTTCAACTCGCCGATCTCAATTTTTACACCGGCACGGTTGTAATAAACCAACACGTTGTCTGGATTGAGTTCGCTTACACAGTTATAATCTTCAATAGCATCGTCGTAGTTTCCCATTTCCGATTTGAGCAGTGCGCGGTTGTACATAGCCAAAGCATTTTCGGGATCGAGCGTCAGTACGGTATTGTAATCTTCCAGTGCGCCATCGTAATTCCCTTTTTTGTACTTAGCCAAAGCGCGCTGATAAACGACAAGGCTGTTCTTAGGATCGAGACGCAAAGCCCGGTTGTAGTCCGCTATACTTTGGTCGTAATCTTCTTTTAAATAGGCAATCAACCCTCTTCTCCTGAACGATTCTTCGTTGTACGGATTAAGTTTTATACTCTTATTGAGATCTTGAATGGCTTTAGCCGTATCTTTTAGTTCCAAAAATGCAATAGCTCTGTTCATATAGGCAAGCGGCTGATTAGGATCAAGCCGTAATGCTTCGTTAAAATCGTTTCTGGCTTTTTTAAACTTGTCGTTCATCAGATAAGTTAGTCCGCGGTGCACATACACCATAGCTTCTGTGGGATCCATTTGCAGGGCCTGTTCAAAATCGCTGAGTGCATCATTAAAATCATTCAATTGTTCTCTTGCCAATCCGCGGTAATGATAAGCTTCGGCATAAAACGGATTAACTGCAATAGCAGATGAAAAATCCTCGCGTGCGCCAAGGTAATCGCCGAGATTATATTTTGCAATGCCACGCATAAAATAAGCTTCGGCATATTTGGGTTTTACTTCAATAATGCGACTGAAGCGGTTTATGGCTTCGGTATAATCTTTTTTAAAAATTGCATAACGTCCGGCACCTATGTAGTGTTTTATATTTAATTGCCCCAAAAGATTGATGGAGACAAACAGAACAAACATCAAAATAACATATTTCCTCATGATACTGGCCAATATTTATTGCAGAATTAACAAGTAAGAATTACATTTACCTTTATTAGCATAATTAACGCAAGATAATGAATTTTATTCCGCTCATTTTTTATTCCGGTGCTTTTTTTCTTTTGCTGATTTATGTTGTGATGATTTGGCGAACTACAAAAGCGTTAAAGAAATACAATCACGATAGAAATTTTGTGAACGAATCAAACCGGGTCAGGATTGATGTTATTATACCCTATCACAATGAAGAAAACAACATCGCACTTATTGCAGCCGATTTGGCTAATCAGGCCCATCAAAACTTCCGGGTAATTTGGGTCAACGATCATTCCACAGACCACAGCACAACAAAACTCAAAGAAATTTACACAAAGCCCGACACAGTTTTTCTGGATGCAAAACACAACGGAAAAAAACATGCGGTTGCAGAAGCGATAAGTATTACCAATGCCGAACTAATTGTATTTACCGATGCAGATTGCCGTTTGCCTTCGACCTGGCTATCAGGTTATGCAACACTTCACTCACAACAAAAAAAAGGTTTGTTTTTTGGGGCGGTTGTAAACAGCACAAGCAGCAAATTACAAAAGCTTTTTGCACTGGAGTTTTTAAGTTTGATGGGAACCGGCATGGGGCTGGCGCTCAACGGAAGCCCTGTTTATATGAACGGGGCAAATTATGCCATCTCATCCGATTTACTCAACATTTACAGCAAACAAGAAGGACAAAATTACAGCAGTGGCGATGATGTTTTTCTGTTACACGCCATAAAAAACCACATGGGATCAAAATACATTATTCCCTGCGCAACAAGACAGATAACAGTAACCACTCCTGCCCCATCAACATTAAAAAAATTCATTCGCCAAAGAATACGCTGGGGCGGAAAAACAAAGGGTTATAAAGATGCACAAACATTTTTTTTGGCTGTGCTGATTTTCACCATTGCCTTTGTACAGGTTTTTGCGCTCTTTTATTGGCCGGTTTTACTATTGTCAGTTCTAATTTGGATCGGTAAGGTTGGGATAGATTACTTTGCGTTGTGGCATTATACCGGAAAGTGGAAAAGAAACGAATTACGCCCGTTCATTTTTCCAACAAGTTTACTGTATCCGTTTTATATTCTTTACGCTTCCATTGTGGGAGTTTTTAATTCGAAACGAAAATGGTAGTTTGTACAGTAAAAAAAGAGCCTTCATGATCAAAGTTCGAAGGCTCTTTTCAAATCCCAAAAATGTTGTCAAACTATATTGCGAATGAAAATTATTTCAAATAGTCTTATTGTAAAACCAATCAATGTTCCTCGTGAAAACCGGTAACAATACTTTTATAATTTTTTAACGGGTTTTTCCCTACAGAAGCTACATATAAATGAATCAACAAAAATAAAGAAATTAAAAAGCCGATGGCCGAATGCAAAACAGCTGTTAATTGTATGCCACTTACGCCGTAAGCTTCATCAATTATTAATTCGGGAAACAACAACGCAACACCGGTTATTACAATGAGCGGCATCAAAAAATACATGGTCAGGGTGTATGATAATCGCTGTAACGGGTTGAATTTATTTTCTTTCTTTATTGGAAATGGTTTGGGTTCACCTTTAAAATACCCAAACATGTAGTAACGCGATTGTTCTCCAAGGCGCCTTACCAGGCCATTTATTTTGATCAAATATTGCTTGCCGTTTTTTGAAACAAGATTTCCAATCAGGAATATCAAATAACTGAATACTGCCAAAACACCAAAAATATTGTGTAAGGTGATTGCTGTGTCAAAAGGAATAAACGGATATTGAATATCGGAATATTGTATGCTGATACCTGTTACGATTAGCATAATAATGCACAAGGCATTTAGTGCGTGCCACATACGGAGCCAGACCGGATATAAATATAGTTTATTATTGTCCATAATTATTTTCTTTTAACGATTCGCACACCGGCATGAACTGCAATTCCTGCCAGTGTAAGCATAAATATTACCAGGCTGATGGTGTTCAGGTATTTATTGCGATTTGCACCCACAACATAAGCATCGTTGAGAATTACATCGTTATAAAAACCTAAATCTCTGCCTTTTGTCCTTTTGTACTTATAAAGTTTATTGCTTAGCAGTGAGTTGGTTGAATGGCACTCAACACATTTTTTCACAGCTTTTTCTTTTGGTAAAATGCGATGCGATACATTCAAAGTATCTTTAACAGGCGTATGGCATTCTATGCAACGGACGCTGGAAAAATGCAGGCTTTGGTTGGGTAACCATTCATGTGTCTTGATGATTTCCGGCCGGTCTTTCTCGGTATAAAGGCCATACCTGTTCAGGTCGCGGTGGCAATCCAGGCACATCGTATTGTTCGATGCAACGATGTCTTTTATATTACTCAGGCTATCGCGCGCAACAAGTTTGTAAGTGTGGGGGTCGTGGCATTTTGCGCATGTAAAATTATCGCCGATGGTTTGTGCGTGCACACTATTTTGAACTTCGTCAGCTATTTCGTCAAAATGAAACGATGCAAACAAATCATCGCCACCATGGCAATCCATGCAGCCATATTGCGGTTCCAGCTTCAGCGATGCTTTGTGCGGGTAAGTTTCATACTCGTAATTATGGCAATCGATGCACGCAAATGTGTTGTGTACTCCATTCATATAACCCATACTATCAACAATGTAGTAGGGGTTCATAATTCTTTGCTGATGCGAGCCGGTCATTTCAATGTAAACCTGATAATGAGCATTCCCGTGGCATTCAAAGCACGTTCTGTTCATATCTACCATCTCCGGCTCTTCTGTTTGAGCAATGACCTGACCGGCGTATAATAATAGAAGAGTACTGCCTAAAAGAAATATGAAAGTGGTCTTTTGCATAATGTCGGTTAATTAACTGATGATTTACTGTTGCCAAAAATTGTTTGGCAGGAAAGCAAAAGAGACTCAGCACTGCGGGTTGAATGCAGCACTGAGTCAATTCAATTTATTTCATTGTACGAATATAGTTGATGAGTGCCCAGCGGTCTTCTTTGACCGGAATTTTCGATTCGTAATTCGGCATTTCATCGCGGCCGATAATCGACATATAATACAATTCGCCGTCTGTGTGTGATTGTACTTCTTCGCCACCCAAATTGCGCATTTCGGTTTCCAGCATTCTTGCCTTGGGGCCATCGCCTTTGCCTTTATTTCCGTGGCATGAACGGCAATGTTTCATGTAAATGCTGCGGCCAACGTTTTTAAGTCCTTTGTCTCCGGCATACGGGTTTTCCATTTCTTTATATTTACTTGGAATATCCCATGTGGGGCCATAATCTTTTTCCGTAGGAAAAGTAAACGACAATAGAATAAAAGCAGTTGCTATTCCTGCTGCAAATAATATTACATTTTTCATTTTCATAATAGTTGTATTTTAGTTCAACATAAATTAATTAAAGGCGTGGTGTGGCCATTAAAACGACCACAGTCGCGTTATCGTAAACCCAAGATTAAAGTACTTGAGTTCAAAGTCTTTATTTTCCCGCACCATAATATATTGTGGGGAAAGATGATTTGTGTAACCGCCATAAATATGGAATGCGTGCGTACTGGTTACTATTTCGTAGCCCAACGTAATATTCGGGTAAATATCGATATCTTCAGTTCCCGATAGTCGCAATACATTTAAGGGCTGGTCGTAATTAAATACGATGCTGCCTGTGGGAGCTACTCTGACACGTCCGTTCAAATGAATACCAATCCGGTCATAATCGTATCGCGAGGTGTCGGTCATGTTAAAATGTGAAAAGCTTGCTCCAAGCTGAAGGCTCAGTCTGTAACCAAATTTGCGGCTCATAATTACCTGACCGAAGTAGGATAAACGCTGTATAAATCCGTTGTTTGCACCCAGGTTTTCTTTTTCGCGCCCGTCAATTCCCATGTTCCCATACAGTGCAAGTGCTATGGGTTTGGTGTTTTTACGAGTTTGTTCGAAAACTGTGTATTTCGCATGAAAACCATGGTTCATGTTGGTGCGGGTTAATCCGTAACCTACCTGGAGGTTTTTTACCGGCACATAATCGAAACCAATTCTTATGTTGGCAGAAGAGTAAAGCCCGTAAATATCGGAAATGCCATTTTCTAAAGTTCCAAATTTGTGTTGAATGGCCATTTCGAGTGTTTTTTCGGGCAAAACCAGCGTTGTTTGTTGGTCGAGCAAATACGGGCTTTCAAAAGGAGCCCTTACCGGCCTGTCTTTTGTTTCTTCCTCCTCCTGAGCCAACAAGAATTGAAAACTTAATATGCTTACGATGATAAATACTATTCCTTTCTTCATAATATCAACTTTTAGTTATCTGGCGCGCCTTGTTCGAGCCATTTTTTTACAATTGCAGCCTGTTCTGCTGTATAATTCTTACTATGGTTGTTCTCCGGTGCAGCAACAAAATAGATATTGTCATCATGGCCTAAGTTGGTGTATTTCGGATCACTCATTAAGCTATTGTATGCACTGCCTGTTGACAAGTTGGGAGAGATCGTTCCTCCGTGGCAGGATGCTGCATTACAGCCGGCTTCTGTAAAAATGGGTTCTACATCGTTTACAAAACTTACCTCTTCTGTTACTTCGGGAGCTTCTTCTGCTACATAAGGAGTATATTCACATCCTGCAAAGAGAATTCCCGTTGCTAAGGTCAAAATTATCAGGTATCGAGTTTTCATATAGAAAATTTTAAAATCAAACAAACACCAAGTGTCTTTCTTGTAATTACCAATATGTTTGTGTTTCAATATATTAACACACTGTGGGTAATAAAGAAAGACAACTTGTTTATTATACGTAAAGTCGGAAAGACAACCTGCCATAAAAACAGATTGTCTTTCTTTTTTATTTAGTTAAAAACAGCAATTGAGCTTGTCAACAGTGCTTTTACATACGTTGGGTTATGTACGCCCATACTGCGGTCTTCGGCAATGGTTGCATAATTATAATATGCACCGGCTTCCTCGATTGTAATATTTAAGCTACTGCCATAATTTAACGGATCGCCGTTATCATCAAGCAAATCCCCGTCGTCACCAATAATGCCAGCTGCAATAAGTTTTGCTTTTAATGTGTTGAGGTCGTTTTCAACATCTGTTTGTACGCCATTCACATCAAAGCTGTCGGCATCGCTGTGGCAGGTTGTGCAACTGTTCAGGTTCGGTGTAAATGTATGTCCGCCGGTTGAGTTATTATCTGCCGCTTCAGACATGTGGCAACTGTTACACGAAGCTCCTGTGCGGTGCGATGATGAACCTTCTTCAGGATACGTTGTGCCGGCAAAATGGTAACCGCCTTTACCTTCAAGTATTGTTGCCTGGGTTCCGTGGTGTGGCCCATAGTGCGGACTTGAAATTGTATAATTGGCATCATCTGACGATGGAGCTGCTGTTCTTGGCTGGTGGCAGCTGGCACATAAATTGCTTGAGCCTTCAAAGTCGAGACTGGTTCCGTCCATTACGAGGGTTACGGCGTCTTTTGTGCGAAGTGCATAATCGGGACCTTCATTCTCGAAATCTAATGTGTAATGCTCGTCGTGGCAGGTTTCGCAGCTAATTGCAGTTGGAATGGCAATATCCGTGGCTGTAGTGTCGAGTCCTGTGTGCTGAGTTTCTACGAATCCTTCGTGCGAGTGACATTTGGCACAGTCATTACGACCTCCGGCATAGCCAACGTTGGCTCCTGCAAAGTGGGTACTGGTTGCGTATTGTACATGTACGGAATCACGTTTTTCTTCGTTGTGGCAGTCCAGGCAAACCTCATTACCATCGATGCCATCTTCGCCAGCGGGTCCGGCAGGCCCTTCCGGCCCCTCACAACTCAAAAAGAATACCATCGCCAGAGCAGTGCTTACTCCAAATAAGTAATTGATTGTCTTTTTCATATTCGTCAATTTTTATCGGTTAATATTCAATAATCTCAGGTAAAAAAACCTTTGTATAAAAATACGTGTAGCTCCGCTAATTGATGCGAGAAAGTACTTGATAGCTTGTAGTTTATAAACTGATAGTTATTAATCCTTCTGTTATAAACATATATTCGTCAAATTGATATAAATCAATTTTCATATTTAATTAATTATATATATATTTGGATTATGGATATTAAGAGTTGTAAATCTTGTAGAACATGTGAGAGTCGATGGAAAAACTTCGACAATCTTACAGATGAGCAGATTAGAGAGATTGATGCTAATCGGCAACATGCTAAATACAAAGCGGGTGAAATAATTTTTAAACAAGGCACCCCTACAGATAATGCGGTTTTTATGCTTTCCGGGCTGGCCAAAATGTACATGGAAACGCCCGATGATAAAAATGTGATTGTTGCAATGATAAAACCCGGCCGGTTAATTGGCGGGCCGGGTATATTCCTCGACAATGTTCATCACCTCTCTCTTGCAGCCGTGAAAGATACGGTGGCTTGTTTTATCGACATGGATTTGCTAAAAAAAATGGTACACCTTAATGGTGATTTTGCCGAAGGTTTTTTAAGCGACATTAGTTTCAAGGGTCTGGAAGCGTTACGTAAAATAATTACTATCAGCCAAAAGAAAATGAATGGCCGTCTGGCCGAAGGGCTTATGTATTTGAGCGACAATGTTTTTCAGTCGAATGAGTTCGACTGTTGCCTCTCCCGGCAGGAGATTGGAGAATTAACTCAAATGACCAAAGAAAGTGTGGTTCGGTTGCTGAAAGAACTCCATCGCGAGGACATTATACACGTGCAAGGCAGCAAAATAAAGATTCTCGATAAAACCCGCCTTCAAAAAATTAAGGATTCGGGATAATAACTTCCCCTAAAAACGATATTCACATATTTTTATATGTTTTTAGCCGGATTATTGCATAAATTTGCAGTCAGAATTTTATTTAATGGCTAAATTTAGTTGTTTTGTACGGAACATATCATCGCATTACTGAAAATGAGGCATTTGATAATTGTGCACGAAAGAAATCAACGCTAAAAAAGATTAAAATATGAAGAAAATAGGCAAATTTCTATTCAGCCCGGTAACCATGGTTATTTTATTAATCATGGCTTCGTTTTTTATGGGCATGGCCACATTTATTGAGAACGATTTTGGACCAAAGGCTGCACGAGATGCCATCTATAACGCCTGGTGGTTTGAAGTGTTGCTGCTGTTACTCGCCATCAATTTTACAGGCTCCATTTTCGACAGAAAACTTTATAAACGTCGCAAATGGCCGGTTTTGCTGGTTCATGTTGGCTTTATAGTTATATTGCTTGGCGCCGCTGTTACCCGCTATTTTGGCTACGAAGGAACGATGCATATAAGAGAAGGGAAGTCAAGTTCCAAAATTTTACTCAACGAGACAGCAATAAAAACAGGCTTTGAAAATGCAACCGAGTTACAATACGCCCGGGATTTTGATATTCAGGAGGATGATGAGTTTGAGGAAACGTTCGAGCACAATGGAAACGAATATCATATTCAACTTGAAAAAAAATACCCGGCTGCCATAGAAAAGGCCGTGGAAGCTGAAGATGGCAAACCGGTAATCGGATATATTTTAGCCGGAAGACAATATCGCGGTTTTTCATACATCGAAGAAGGAAAAGCAAGAGATTACGGCGGCTTTATTGTGGCTTTCGGAACTCAGAAAGACACTGCTGACATTTACTTTAGCTACGTGCATGACACATTTTACATGGAAGCAAAAAGTGTGTTGGCAAAGGCCCAAATGGGCGATCAAAAACAACGGGAATTGGTGAAAGGCCCGGTTAAGCTACAAAAAAAGAAGCTCTACCAAACCAGGGGCATCAATGTAGTTGCACAGGAAATGTACACATCGGCCAAATTAACCGCTGTTCCCACACAAGTTAAAGATCATAGCACAAGCCGCAGTGCGCTCATATTCAAAGTGTCGCACAAAGGTAAATCGAAAGAAACCGTAATTTGGCAAAGCAATGCACCCGATGGAGAGGCCACATCCGTTAAGCTCAACAATGAACGGGTATATCTGGCCTATGGACAAAAAACCATGAAGATTCCTTTTGAAATTCACCTCAACGATTTTGTGATTGATCGGTATCCGGGATCGCAAAGCCCGTCTTCATTCTCAAGCCATGTAACCATAAAACAAGAAGGCGAAAAGCCCATACCATACCATATTTATATGAACAACATTTTATCAATGGAAGGTTTTCGTTTCTATCAGTCTTCATACGACAGCGACGAAAAAGGAACCATTCTCTCTGTGAACCACGATTCTGCCGGAACAGCAGTAACCTATATCGGATATTTCCTTTTAACATTAGGACTAATCCTGACACTTTTCAGCAAGCACACTTTCTTGTGGAATACGAAAATCAAAAAAGCTGCAGGTGCAACCATAGCCCTTTTGCTTCTGGTAACGCTGACCAATACGAACATTTTTGCACAAAAACATCAACACATCAGCAATAAGCAGAAGTTTGTATCGCAAAAACATGCTGAAAACTTCGGGAAAATATTGGTACAGGGCAGGCAAGGGCGTACCAAGCCTTTGAATACACTGGCATCGGACATGGTGCGGAAAATTTCCAGGAGCAGCTCAGTAGCAGGCTTGTCGCCCATACAGTTTTTCCTCGAACTCCATCTCAATCCCCAATACTGGGCGCGCGTGCCTTTCATCAAAATCGGGAACGATGGCGTGAAAAATTTGCTTGGAATTAGAAGCGATTATGCAGCTTATTCAGACATTGTAGACGCCGGCAAAGGGTACAAATTGAGCGGGATGACAGAAAAAATTTACGCCAAATCGCCATCCGACCGCAACAAAATGGACAAGGAGATTATTAAGGTTGATGAGCGCGTAAATATCTGCTACGGTATTTTTTCGAATCGCTACATGAACATTTTTCCGGTGCAGGACACTTCGAAAGATAAATGGCAATCGCCTTCCGACGCACCAAAATTCATGAACAATAAAGAAGACTCGGCCTTTGTGGCAAGCGTTATTCCCGTATATTACGAAACTGTGCGCGAAGCCAAACAAACAGGCAACTACGAACAAGCCAACGAAATAATTGAGGGCATTCGACTGTTCCAGAAGCAAAATGCCCGCTATGAGTTGCCTTCCAAAACTCATGTGGAACTGGAAACCATGTATTATAAATGGAACATTTTCAAAAAACTGTTCCCATTTTACGCTACAGTAGGTCTTTTATACTTATTTATATTGATTGGCTCCATCATTTCAGGCAGGCGTACCAATAAATGGCTTAACCGGGGATTTATGGCTGCTGTAGCTCTCGGATTTCTTGCTCATACAGCCGGATTGGCCATCAGGTGGTATATTTCTGGTCACGCTCCCATGAGCAATGGATACGAATCGATGATTTTTGTTGCCTGGGTTACAATTTTGGCCGGATTTGCATTTAACAAATACTCTCCGTTTGCTTTGGCAGCAACAGCAATTTTGGGAGGATTCACGCTCATGGTAGCCAACCTGAGTTTTATGGATCCGCAAATTACAAACCTTGTGCCGGTGCTTAAATCTTACTGGCTCACGCTTCACGTATCAATTATTACCGGCAGTTACGGCTTTTTGGGGCTGGGAGCTATTCTGGGCATCATCAACTTGTTATTGTTTTCGCTAAAAACCAAAAAGAACTTTTCGCGGTTCGATGATACCATTACAAATCTGACCGTAATTAACCACAAATCGCTCACTCTGGGGTTGATATTTTTAACCATCGGAACTTTTTTAGGCGCCGTGTGGGCCAACGAATCGTGGGGGCGCTATTGGGGATGGGACCCGAAAGAAACCTGGTCGCTCATCACCATTTTAATTTATACGATAGTTACGCACGCCCGGCTAGTTCCCAATATGAAAGGTGTATTCATTTTTAATATTCTTGCAGTTTATGCGTTCTTTTCAGTGCTAATGACGTATTTTGGTGTAAATTATTACCTGTCAGGGCTTCATAGTTACGCTGGCGGCGATCCGGTGCCCATTCCCGCATTTGTGTATATCAGCATTGGCGTTTTAATTGTTTTAACGATGGTTGCCTGGGTGAATGAGAAAAATGTTCGAATACTTGTTAATCATAGCAACAAAAAAGGTGTTGAATAAGGAATATAATTTCTGAATTGATTAAAAGAAACCATTCGACCGATTGCATTGGTTTGTCAATTTTGTTTAGTTTTGCAAAGAACGCTGATTATAAACTCACTGCATAATTATAGCAGGGATATAAAAAGATTGGAGACATTAATCAATCCGAAAGCATCAGCAAAACAAACATTATTACATGAAATTTGAATCATTTAACCTAGACGACCGATTACTGGAAGCCATATCCTACATGGGATTCGAAGAGGCTTCACCCATACAGCAACTCACCATTCCGAAGATTTTGGAAGGCGGCGACTTAATTGCCTGCGCACAAACCGGAACAGGTAAAACCGCTGCCTTTATTTTACCGGTCATCAGTAAAGCCATGGAAGCCACAGAAGAAGGCATTCATACACTGATTGTAGTTCCGACACGCGAACTGGCCGTGCAAATCGATCAGGAGGTGCAGGGCATCGGATATTTTACGAATACAGAATCAATTGCCATATACGGAGGCGGCGATGGCCGGGAATGGGATCAGGAGAAAAAAGCCCTGACACGCGGTTCGGGAATTGTTGTAGCAACCCCGGGCCGCTTGCTGGCACACATCAAATTGGGGTATACAAACTTCAGCCAGGTGAGTACGCTTATTCTGGATGAGGCAGACCGAATGCTCGACATTGGTTTCCACGACGATATAATGAAAATAATTTCTCACCTGCCGGAAAAGCGGCAAAGCCTGATGTTCAGTGCCACAATGCCGGATAAAGTCCGCAAACTGGCAAATAAAATCCTGAGCAATCCCGATTCGGTCAATACGGCAATCAGCAAACCCGCAGAAGGCGTTTTGCAGGGTACGTATTTGGTTCACGACAACCAAAAACTACCGTTACTGGCAAAGCTGATAGGCGACAATCCCGATTACGAAAGTATATTGGTGTTCACATCGACCAAAAAGAATGTGAATAATATCGTTGGCAAGCTGAAAAAAAGCGAGAAAAACGTTGAGGGAATCTCTTCAGACCTGGAACAAAGCGAACGGGAAAATGTATTATTGCGATTCCGGTCGCGCAAAACCCGCATATTGGTTGCTACAGATGTGCTCAGCCGCGGAATTGACATTAAAGATATTCACCTGATCGTAAATTACGACGTACCGGGCGATGCAGAAGATTACGTGCACCGTGTGGGACGTACAGCACGCGCAAAATCTACCGGAGTTGCCCTAACGCTGATCAACGAACGTGACCAGGAGAAATTCCAGCGCATCGAAAAGCTCATTGAACGCGAAATAATGCGCATTCCACTGCCGCCGGAGTTGGGCGAAGGCCCCAAATGGGACCCAAAACCCGAAAGAAGAGGCAGATATAAATCATCCGGGAAAAGCCAACGGGGAAATAATCAACGAGGAAAAAGTCAATACAGAAAGAACCGAAACAAAAAGAAATAAACAAGCGCACCAACAACATGAAGCCAGAAGAACAAAGAATTGTCGAAAACCTGAATTTGAAACCTCATCCCGAAGGTGGATTTTACAATGAAAATTACCGCTCATCCATATCCATAGCAGAAAAAAATTTGCCCGAAACGTTTGGCGGCAGGCGCTCGGCAGCCACATCAATCTTGTTTTTTCTGCCCGAAGGCGAATTTTCAGCCTTTCACCGGCTAAAGCAAGATGAAATTTGGTATTTCCATGCCGGAAATCAACCCATACTGCATTGTATTGAACCCGACAGCACTTACAGAAAATGTGTGTTAGGCCCAGGAACAAACCCCGGTGAACATCCGCAGGTTTTAATAAACGCAGGGACACTCTTTGCAGCAGAAACGAACCAGTCTTTTGGTCTTTTTGGCTGCCTGGCCACGCCCGGGTTTGATTTTGCCGATCTGAGCATGCCTACCGCAGCACAACTCATCAAAGAGCACCCGGAACATGAAAAACTGATTCGCCGATTCACCCGATCATAAAATTACCACACCCAAACAGATATGTTTGAAGCACTGCAAAAAAGTTATCCTCAGTCATTTATCATAAAAAAGCCATTGGCTGGCAGTGCCATTATAGCCGCCGCATGTTTCATTTTCGTAATTTTATATCAACCCCTTAATACACACAGCACAGGAAACCTGAGTTATTTTCAGACCATGGGAATTTATGCCCTTTTGATTTTTACAGGGTTATTTCTGCTTATTTCAATATTAAAACGAACAAAATATTTTAAATACGGGCATAAATGGACTTTGGCCAAAGAAATTGTTTTTCTCCTTATCATTGTTCTGGGCATGGGGATTTATGTTTATCTCTCGGCATTTGTTGTAGAGCCGGCTGCCGACAGATTAAATATCCCAACACTCATTGATTCGGTTAAAAATGCATTCCTGATCGGTTTAATTCCCCTGTTACTTTTCACATTAGTCAATTACGGCTTTTTACACAGTAAGCCCGTTTATATCAAAGAAAACGAGCATGATAGAAGTGAAGCAATGCCGAAAAAAACCATAAAAGTTCAATCACAACTAAAAAAAGAACAACTCGAGTTTGCTCCTGAACATCTGGTTTATGCCGAATCTGATGGAAACTACGTAAATTTCTATCTTAATGCTGATGAAAAGCTGGTAAAGAAAAGTATTCGAAATACCATAAGTGCCGTTGAGCAACAGTTAGAAGCTTACAATTATCTTTTTCGCTGTCACCGCGCATTCATAATCAACCTGAAACATGTTACCGCCAAAAGAGGCAACTCTTCGGGTTACCGGCTCAAAATGACCCATACGAATTTCGAAATACCTGTATCGAGAAAACACACCCACTTGTTTAGAAAAAAAATAGCTGAATACGCACGGTAAAATTTACACTACTCGTTATTGCGTACCCTCAAAATATCTAAAGCTTCATAGTTTGATAATGAAAATGCAACAAAAGTGGTTGCCAGTTATCACAACTCTGGTTATTCATCACAAAAATAACTGACAGTCGATAAAAATTCGGGCCGTTTATCACAAAAATATGCCATCTGTACCACTTCTTTGGAATGATGTACATTGCTGATTTACTTTGCATTACGAACAAATGTAAACCTAAAACCAATTAGCAATGAATGCATCAAAAAAACATCTGATTTTAACGACATTGGCCTTTTTATTATTATGCACACAAGGCGGAGTAGCACAAAACGCCCGTCAAATTCAGGGCAAAGTGTTCGATGAACAAACGCAAGATCCGGTAGCCTTCGCGAGTATCGTACTTTTCTCCGTGCATGACTCCACGCAAATTTCGGGAACAGTGAGCGATATAAACGGAAATTTTATTTTGCACAGAGCCACGGCCCAAAAAGCTTTTGTAAAAGTAAGCCATGTAAAATATACACCCAAAACCGTTATCATTGAACCTGAAAATCATAAGAAAAACCGGGAAATAGGTCTTTCGTCCAACATGAATACCATAGATGAAATCGTGGTTGCCGGAAAACGCAAAAAAGCTGCCAGTAGTGGAGGAAACACAACTTTTTACATCAATGAAGCGCTGGAAAAAACATCTTCCACAGGTATTGATATCATTAGAAATCTTCCCGGCGTACATGTAGATTTAATGCAAAATGTTTCTATCGGGAATAAGCAAAATATTATTTTATTAGTAGATGGAAAGAAACGAGATATCGACTACCTGAAACAACTCAATGCGGCATCTATCAATAAAATTGAAATCAATCAATCGCCCGGTGCCAGCCACGAAGCTGAAGCAGGCGGAGTTATCAACATCAATCTAAAAAAACCACAACATGGCGTAAGCGGGAATATTAATGCTGAAATTCCCGCGAATCCATCTGAAATCTTCCTCTTTCCTAATGCAGGCTTGAATTACACGGGCAAAAATATCTCGCTTTTTGCATCATACAATGGAGAATTTAGTTATTTCAATATTCATGCAAACAAAGAACAAGAGCTTAGTGCCGTGACTGGAAATCAAACAACACGTAACGTAGAGTATTTAAACCAAAAAAACTGGTCGAACCGCCTAAACTATGGAATTAATTTTAATGCGGACTCAACAAATACGTTTAGCTATTACGGATATTTCAACCCCTACTCCAACGAGCACGATGGAGATGCAACCATTTTCACCTCTGAAGAAAAACGACAAGCACAAAGAGAGGATGAAAACCTTCACAATGAGTATTTTAATGCATTTTTCTACGAGAAAAAATTGCATAAAAAAGGATTAATCAATATTGATGCCAATCATTACTACATGAGTGGCAAATCGGACATTACATACACGTCACAAACAAGTAACGAAACTCTTTTACAAACTAACTCAGAGCCGAGGCATGGAGCTTATTACATAAAAACCACCTATAGTCGTCAATTTTATCCCTATTGGAAAATTCAGGCCGGATTAAATAGCAGGTACGCAGAGATTAAAGACTTAAAATCAGCTAACTTTGATTATACAAAGAAAATTTTAGCATATTACGGTCAGGTAACCTTTTCAATGAAAAAAATTGAAACTATTGCAGGTTTGAGAATAGAGCACGAAAAAATTTCAATAACAAATAAGCAAAATAGAAAAAATGCCGTTGTGCTCCCTCATTTTTCGCTGGATTATACATTAAGCTCATCACAAAAAATCAATCTGGTTTACAGAAAATCAATAAAAAGACCAAACAGGTACGAACTCAATCCTGGGCCTTATGCCGGCGGGATAGACCAAATTTACGCAGGCAACCCTGATTTAATTTCCGAAACGCACAATTTTGCAGGGCTAAACTACAATATAAACCACAGCAAGAACTACTATTCCGGAAAAGTATACTATAGAAACATCAAAAATAGTATTGACCGGTTTTACTATATAGAAAATGGCGCTCTCATTGGCGAGTACAACAATATAGGAACCAAACAAACATTTGGAATAGAACTCCGGGGAGCACAAAACCTTTTTAGTTTCCTTACATTGTATCATTCGTTTGATTTGTTTTCTACACAAATTCTGCCTAAAAACAAATGCAAAGAAGACGGTGTGAACGAAAAAACGGAGCCGGGATTAGCCATAAACCTATCGGCAATTTTCTCGCTACCTGCCAAAATCGAAGCAAAAGCTACATTTCAATACAGAACTCCCGAGCATAACATACAGGCCGTTACATATAGCGATGCCCTTTATTTTATATCGCTTCAAAAAAAATGGGAGAATAATTTAAAACTGGAAATTACCTCAGGCGTTCCATTTCGCAAAACTTTCACATACGAAGGACATAAAATTACCGGTAAAAACTTCTCAAGCGCTTATGAAGGTAACATACAGCTATCGGGTTTCCCGGTTTGGGTAAAAATCAGCTACACGTTTTCAAGGGGGAAAAAGCAAAATGCAATTCATCTGCCCAAACAGCCAGTAGAAAGGCGCAAAAAAGGGTTTTAACCATTTTTCTTCGTGGAATCATTTCAAACTGCGTTATTGCTATGAATAGTTTTAATGAAAAGTCAAGAACCAATAGCCGAATTGCTATTTAATTGGTTTATAATTGATTGAATATTTTCGCTTATCAAATATAACCATTTTTCAGAATAACTACGGAATTGGATATAGGGCTCGCTCAAAAAACACAAGCGGGTTTTATAAAATATTTTCTTACTGATACTATAAATTTTTTCTTGGTATAATTATTTGATTAATTTTGCTCAGCATTAACAATCGGGAGTAACAAATTTGCACTCCCATTATTCATGAACAGAATAAATTAATCATTAACTAAATAAAACTGGTAATTATGGAGCACTATATTTACGTAATTCCTTTTCTGGCTATAATTGGATTTGTATTTATAGCATGGAAAACCTCATGGGTGAACAAGCAATCTACAGGAGATAAAAAAATGCAGGATATTGCCCATCGCATCAGAGAGGGAGCCATGGCGTTTTTAAAAGCGGAATATAAGGTGCTTGTTGTTTTCGTAATAACGATATCAATCCTCCTTTTCATAAAGAGCGTTACAGAAGATAATTCTAATCCGTTCCTGGTAGTTTCTTTCATAACCGGAGCTACCCTGTCAGCATTAGCCGGTTTTTTAGGCATGCGCATAGCAACTAAAGCGAATGTAAGAACTACACAAGCAGCAAGAACATCTTTGAGCAAAGCTTTAAACATAGCTTTCAGTGGTGGCAGTGTGATGGGAATTGGTGTTGTATCTTTAGGGATTTTGGGTTTAAGCGTTTTATTTATTTTCTATAATTATGTAATAGGTGTAGATTGGGATCTGGCGTTGATATTAAATGTAATATCTTCATTCTCTTTCGGAGCATCTTCAATTGCACTATTTGCAAGAGTTGGCGGCGGAATATATACCAAAGCAGCCGATGTAGGAGCAGATTTAGTAGGCAAAGTTGAAGCAGGCATAGCGGAAGACCATTCATTAAACCCCGGTACTATTGCAGACAACGTAGGCGACAACGTAGGCGATGTTGCAGGGATGGGGGCTGATTTATTTGAATCTTTCGTAGGTGCCATTATCGCGGCAATGATTCTGGGTTCTTCATTTGTGATACTTCCGGAATTTTCCGGATATGATCTTGGTCCGGTAGTTTTGCCTTTAGCACTTGCCGGTTTTGGCATAATAACTTCAATAATAGGCACCATGTTTGTCAGGGTAAAAAAAGATACAGATGACCCACAAAAAGCATTGAATACAGGCGAGGCAGTTTCAATGATTATGATGATTATAGCCTCGTTTTTCATTATAAAAGCATTCTTACCCGAATCATGGGCATATACGACTTTACTAAGCGGAACGCAAACATATACTTCGCTGAATGTATTTATCGCCAGCATTGTTGGTATTGGTGTCGGTTACCTCATCGGGAAAGTTACCGTATACTTTACAGCAACGGGAAGAAGACCTGTTAAAGGCATTGTCCATAAATCCATAACAGGTGCTGCAACCAATATTATGGGCGGCCTGGAAATAGGAATGCTTTCCACTGCAATTTCCCTTGTAGGAATAGGAGCAGGAATCATTATTGCTTTTCAACTTGCCGGCTTATACGGAATTGGCATTGCAGCTGTAGCAATGCTTGCTAATGTAGGCATTCAGTTGTCTTTGGATGCTTACGGCCCCATAGCCGACAACGCCGGTGGCATGGCAGAAATGAATGATTTACCCCCTGATGTACGAAAAAGAACAGACAAACTCGATGCTGTTGGCAATACTACAGCAGCCATTGGTAAAGGTTTTGCAATTGGTTCTGCAACGTTAACTGCGTTGGCACTTTTTTCTGCATTTATGCAACAAGCAAATATCTCGAATATTAGTATATCTGATCCGGATATAATGGCCGGGCTACTCGTAGGAGCTATGCTGCCATTCCTATTCTCCGCATTGGCTCTGGGAGCTGTTGGCCGTGCGTCACAAAAAATGGTGGAAGAAATACGGCGGCAGTTTAACTCAATCCCCAAACTTACAGCAGCATTGAAAGTAATGAAAAAATATGACGGCAAGGTAGATAACATTACTGCAGAAGAACAACAAGTGCTGGATGATGCAGATGGTTCAGCAGACTATCAGAAATGTATTGAAATATCCACAAAAGCCTCTTTGCGGGAAATGATATTGCCCGGTGCTTTGGCTATATTTACTCCTGTATTGTTCGGGTATTTAGGAGGGCCAGAAATCCTTGGTGGCCTATTAGCAGGTGTTGTTGCATCGGGCGTTTTGATGGCCATATTTCAGGCTAATGCAGGAGGAGCATGGGACAATGCAAAAAAAATGATTGAAGCAGGCTATGAATATAAAGGAATTATGCACGAAAAAGGGGGCGAAGTACACAAAGCTACTGTGGTGGGCGATACGGTTGGCGACCCACTTAAAGACACATCAGGCCCTTCGCTGAATATACTAATTAAATTAATGTCCATAGTTGCATTGGTAATTGCACCGGCAATTGCCCTGGAGAGCGATAAAGAAAAAGCCGAACAAGTTGACAAGCCTGAAAAAAGAATTATACTCGAAGATGTTCATCAAGCAGCAGGGCAGGACGAAAATACGCTCACGCTGTTTAATTAGTGCGTAAAACAAAAAATAAATTTGACTTAAGCTAATTTATTGCATAAATTAGCTTAAACTTTATTATGGCCATTTACCACAAATTTTAACAAAATGGCAACGCATCCGGGGCAACCAACCGTTCAACAAGGCCCGTTGACAAAAGAGATTCATCTCAATGATCTCACCATTTCTTATAAAGACAATGGCGGGAAGGGTGAGCCTATTGTCTTTCTGCACAGCAACTCACTTTCAGCAGCCACTTTTGAAAACCAGTTTTCGGCAAAAGAGTTTCAAAAAAACCGGCTTTTAGCACCTGATTTACCCGGCCACGGAAACAGCAAACCCGCCAATGATTCGGAGCTCATTTACACGCTTGACGGACTAACTCAAACAATAGTCAACTGGATTGACGCCATGGATATTTCAAATGCGACCATGGTGGGACATTCCCTTGGGGGCCACATACTACTGAGTGCATTCCCGCAAATTCAGGATCGCATTAAGGGCATTGTGATTTTTGGAACACCGCCTTTTAGTAGACATGCAGACCTGGAAGAAAGCCATTATGGTCATCCGGCCTACCCACTGACATTTCAGGCTAAGTTAGATGCCGGGCAAATCAATCAGCTGGCCGGAATCCATGTGAAACGAGCATCACAGATACACAAAGTAATTCCGGAAAGCATAAAAAAAGCCGATCCGGCCATGCGCCCAATACTTGGTGCATCGATATCTGAACTTGCCGGCCAAAGCGATGAAGCTGAAAACTTAAGACAACTAAAGCAACCCATTGCTATATTCCAGGGCAGGTATGATCAATTACTTACACGCACCTATTTTGATAAATTCGAAATACCAACCTTATGGCGCAAAAAAGTGCAGCTCATTGACAACGCCGGACACTGCCCCCAGCTTGAAAACCCCCAGCAATTCAATATGCTGTTGCAACAGTTTCTAATTGATCCGTTGTTGTAGAAGAGAGATTCTGCTTGTTGTGTTATACTTTTACAATCGTATCAAGCCGCATAACCTACATGCAATTTACCTATATTTGAAACCGCAATTTAAACAATTATCCCTATGCACACTTAAACCTGAACCACACTTTGCACATGTCCACTTTTTCTCTTCCGATTTTAAGAAATTATCTAACCCCTTTTCTTTGATAAAATGAAGATTTTCAAACATACTCATTCCGTACTTTGTGCGATAACGTTTATCCAGGGTTTTCAATCGCTGACAAGGATACCTCGGGCAATCGAAGCAAAAGCCTGATTCAGTTTTAGTCAAATATTCGCAATTAACAACAGAACAGCTTCTGCAAGAATTCGGTTTATTTTCATCATCTTTTCTAAAACAACCACCACAGGTTTTTTTCTCCCGAAGATGTCCAATGCATAGCCCGCAATTCATTCCGCAGGGGGCAATCATTCCGTGGTATTTTAATTCCGCTGACATATTTCATTTACTATTTGAAGTGGAACAGAAGTTTTTTTCGATACTTTCTCTGCGCTCATCCCTTGATTTTGAAAGCGTTTCACGAAACAAGGGATTGTTTCCACAATGACAGTCCGTTTTTGAAGCCGATACAGTTACCAAAATCAAATTCAACCTAAGTTGAGCGGTTTGAACGCAGTGAAAAAGCGCTTTACTCAATTTGGGTTCAATTTCCTGTTGAAGAATATTTTGATAAAATGACTTCATCTGTTCAAATTCTTCATTGATGTGTTTGCTATTAATACTTTCATTTGAGATATTGCCATTTTATTCAACCGTTCCATTCTTTCAGTCGGCTCAATTCCAGCTTTTATCAATTCAGCATTCATACTTTCCATATTAGACAAAACAACTAACTGCTCCATCGTTGCATAATCTCGGATATTTCCCTTTTTATCAGGATTCTTGTCTCGCCAATTCTTTGCTGTTTCCCCAAACAGTGCAACATTCAACAAATCAGCTTCGTCAGCATAAACAAATGAACTCCTTTCTATATTCTTGGGAATCAGATTTTCTTTTATTGCATCTGTATGTATATGATAGTTTACTTTCGCTAATGTTCTTGTTAGATTCCACTCAAGTTGTTTTGAATCAAATTCTTCTTGTTTTAATCGTTTGAACTCTTTCAGAAGATATATTTTGAATTCTGCACTTATCCAAGATGCAAATTCAAGTGCAATGTCTTGGTGAGCAAATGTTCCTCCATTCTTCCCCCTTTTTGATATAATTCCTTTTGATTTAGTCAATTCTATCCATTTTGTAGGGGAAAGAGTAAATGAGTTGCTTCCTGCTTGGTACAATAAGGAGTCGAATTCGACCCCTTTAAAATCAGGATTATTTAATTGTTCCCAAATCCCAAGAAATTCTATTGTTGTTCTTGAGCGCATCCAGTTTTTTACAACATCTTTGGGCTCTTCTGGATTCTTATTTCTCGCCATATCTGTTAGAGAGATAAACAATTCATTATCCTCCTTCGTTGTCGATACACTTGAATCTTTTACTACTATGCTACTGTTTTTCTTCATTCAATTCTTTTTTGTTACAAAGATACCAATTTCAAGAAATTATGTGTAGTCCATTTTATTCGTTTAATTGGCTATACCAATTAAAAATATACGGAATAAAAAAATGCCACAACCCGAAAAGTAAACTAATCGACAACCCGATATTGAGTAGTATTCTATTTGCTAATCTCATAACCAACATCATTTTTCTCTCTTCTAATTTTCAGCAGATCCCTAAAGCAAAAGTAACAGGGAATTCCAATTACCAGGCTAAAAACAAGGATTAACCAATAGGGAATCGGAACTTTCGGAAATCCAATCCAATAGGATATTATCTCTAACGGGATATTAACACATGCAACAATTATTGCGGTTTCTCTGTGTTTAAAACTAATCGAACCTAAGAGATACAAAAAACCTAATGCAGCATAAAGGCTTGCCAATACTAAGCAGTAAATTGACAAATCATTTTGTAATGTTTTCAGCGTATATATATTTGGCCAAATCAACGAAAGCACCATCCCTATTGCTGAGATAAATTGAATTAATGCCAAAATAAATAATGGTTTATATTTTATCATAATTTCAACTGTTTAATTTATGATTTCCATTGGCAACAAAACCAGTCGCATATTCCGCTTTCTGAAATTAGCGAACGCCGCCTTACGGGGTTTCATTTACACAAGCCGTTGTTTTTGCAAAACGGGTTTCCCAAAGTTACAAAGTTTTTGATAAATCCCTGTTCTTCAACGAAAATTGTGATTAGTTCATACAAAGCCACTATGGGTGTGAGGGGAGAAATAGAATGGTATTGCTCGCCCTGCATTCTAGGATATTTTCCGGATATCTGCCATAAATTTCAGCTTAACAGAATATTTTTCAGCATAATTTTCCCCACTAAGGGTTCCCCCCTATAAGTGTTAATGGCTATTGTACAGTCGATTAACTATTGTAGTTTTGGATCAAATTAATTTGAGCAATGCGGAAGCCTGTTTTTACCGGATGTATTTTTTTACTTCTTGCTGTGGGAATCGCGGCAAGCGGGCAGCCAAATAACCGGGACAAGCAGGAGCATGAGGCACAAATTGAAAAGCTTGTGGACTGGATGACGGGTTATTTCAGTTCACAGTCGTTGGCAGACACATCGTCGGACAAATATCATGTGGATGTTCGCCTGCGCATGCGACAAATTTGGAACAACCGAACCGATGGATACTGGATTTATGTGGAGCAGGCGTATGCTTCGGACACTGCCAATCCATACAGACAGCGGATTTACCGCATTTACGAAGAAAACAGCGTTATTAAAGACGAAATATACGGCATTGCGAATGACAGCTTATACATTTTTGGCTGGAGAAATCCTGAAGTTTTTGACTCGCTTTCAGTTGAAGACATTTCACTAAAAAAAGCATGCGGCGTAGTTTTCAATTGGGACAGCGCAGCAAGCAAATTTACAGCCCAAACCAGCGGGCAGGCATGCAATGCCGCAATTCCCGGCGTAAGTTACATAACATCGAAATCGGAGATTTATCCGGAAAAGATGTTGAGCTGGGACTTAGGTTTTAATGATGATGGCAAGATCGTTATGGGCCCGGAAAGCCCGTACATTTTTGAAAAACTCTGCAACTTCGGTTGCGCTAAATAGTGTTTGTCCATAATGTCCGATATCTGCGTTGTTGCTCAAATTTAAAATCCTCACATACCCTATGTATGCTGCGGTTTTAAATTCTCGCACGCCTTGATCTCGAACATTCTGAACTAAACACTTCACTTTATAGACAGTCTCTAAATAGAGAATGGTTTGAAAAAAACCGATGTTCTTTAAATATCAATATCCGTTTTTATAATCAAATTAGAACTTGATTTTCTGACTTTTGGATACCTATTGAGTACAAAAACGGATAACCTAAAAAAACAGGAAGAAAAGGAGCCACAGCTTCATCTTTTCAAAATTGTTCTAGCGGAATAACAGGAGAAGATAGCTTTTCATAGTTGCTTTCAACATTTCTAACGGGTAGATTTGTAGATCGGCTCCTTTTCTTTCTTTTGTATTCCATAGTTCGCCCGGCAAGTAAAATTAATCTTAATACTTTTCGGGATTTTTAATGTTTTGGTGTTTCATGATCTTCTACAGAGCGCATTTTGCAGCTCTGTGGGAGACATGATGCCAAAAACACTTATACTTTGAAAGAATACACCTTCCACTTGACCTTACCACAGAATTCCGTAAATTCGCAAAAAAAGAATGACTGACCCGGAAATTATTTATCAGGACACAGCCCTCATTGTCGTCAACAAACCCGTTGATTTACCCATACACAAGAACGACCACATGCCGCATGATGCACCGTATCTGACTAAATGGATCGGGCAGAAATTAAACAAACCCGTATGGAATGTGCACCGCCTCGATGCCAAAACTTCGGGCATTGTGGTGTTGGCTCTTGATAAAAATACAGCGCACTCGCTCACACTCCAATTTGAAAAAAAGGAAGTTCAGAAAAAATACCTGGCCATAGTTCGCGAATTTCCGGGGGAAACAGGAACATTTGAAAAACCGGTAAAAAAGAATAAAAAAGGAAAACTGGTCAAGGCGATAACCCACTTTAAAACCTTGCAAACCGCTCAAACCAACATTACCTATAGAACTTTCGAAAACATCCGGCTAAGCCTGGTAGAGCTGGAACCGGAGACAGGGCGCTGGCATCAGCTCAGGCAACACCTGGCACTGGAACGGAACGACATAATTGGCGATAACCAGCACGGCGACCGCATGCTCAATCACATTATTGAAGATATTACAGGAGAAAAACGGCTGTATTTGCACGCTTCGGAACTCTCTTTCACCCATCCGGAAAGTGGAAAGGTTCTCTCTTTCGGGGCGGAAGTGCCAGTCGGGTTCAAAAAACTGATTGCGAGTTTTGATTAACCGGAGTTGTGGTTATTCTTATTTTAGCCTTGAAAAAAAAGATTGTTTAAACGATTGCCCCACAGGAACACTATCACCGGAAACTTTAATGGTATTCCCATCTACCATCTCTATTTTTGGCAGTGCAACAGCATGACTTTTATGTACCTGTACAAATGTTGCATCCGGGAATTTTGCAAGCACAGTTTTTAATGGTTCATGTACTAAAATAAATTTACCACTGAAAAAAATCTTCACATAATCACCAATAGCCTGAATACGAGAAACTTCATCTACAGCAATACGATATACTTTGCGATCGGCACGGAAAAGTAGAAAACTTTTAGATCGGGATACATGCTGTTTTTGTTGAATTATCTCCACAGCTTTGTTTACAGCTTTTATGAACCGTTCTAAAGGGAAGGGTTTGAGTAAATAATCAATGGCATCAAGCTCAAATCCCTCTACCGCATATTCGGAATAAGCTGTAGTAAAAATTACATAAGGAGGGTTCGACAGACTTTTATAAAATTGAATTCCTGAAATTTGCGGCATATTGATGTCGAGAAAAATCAAATCAATTGATGTTTCACTCAACATTTCGGTGGCTTCATAGGCATTTTTGCAAATCCCGCTCAGCTCCAATTGTGGACAATGTTTAATGTAATCGCTGAGTAAATTGCGCGCTATGGGTTCATCATCTATTATCAAACACAGGTACTTCATTGGGGATTGTGATTTGTGTTTTAAAAATATGTTTTTCTGGTTTACTTTCAAAGAAATGCTTCCCGGGATATAATAATTTCAACCGGCTTTTAACATTATCAATGCCAGATCCTGTACTTTTATCTTTTTCATTATGATGCTTAGGCAATAGGTTTTGTGTTCTAAAATTAATTTTCTTTTCATTTACCTCAACGTCTATATGGATAAATGCTTTCTCGGTATCTTGTAAGCCATGCTTGAAACAGTTTTCCACTAAAGGAAGGAATAGAAGCGGTGCAATTGCAGCCTTATTGTTAATTTTTGCCGTGAATTGTACATCGACACTTTTTTCAATCCTGAACTTTTGCAATGCTATGTAATCTTCAATTAATTTCACCTCTTTTTCGATCGAAACACTGAACAAACTACTGTCATAAATTGCAAACCGCAAAATATCTGATAATTGAATAATTGCATCAGAAGCTTTTTTGGGCGATTTTTGGACCAATGAATATATTATATTAAGGCTATTGAACAAAAAATGCGGATTAATATGAGCTTTCAACGAATTGAGCTCTGCTAGTGACTTCTCTTTTTCAATTTGCGCAAGCTTTGCATGTATTTCAAGCTGTTCAAAGCGATCTTTTGACAATTTTAAAAATGTAGTAAGGCCTACAAAAATCAGAAAAAACAGAAAAATTTCAACGTATGAATAGTAAGATATAAAGTAATATCCGGGAAGAATAAAATCTACAAGATGAGAATAAATATATTCGTTGAAGAGCGCACCAAGAAGCACTAAAAAAATAAAAACCAATAAAAAAACTAAATACTTTTGGCGATTGAGAAGAAAAGGAATATTCACATACCGATTAAGATAAACGGGAATTGCCAGCGATACCAAAAAAACAATTGTGTAAATATAATCGACCTTTACTACGTTTTCTTCAGAAGAGAAAAGTCTCAGTAACACAATAAATGCCAAAACCCAAAATACCAGATGATGAAACAAACGATTGCGTTTTAAAAATTTAATGACTCCCATAACATGTAAGATTTTTTACTTTTTAGCTGCTCATGAGACCTTAACAGTTTAAACATTGTAACTTTTCCACGACCCGGCTTCAAAAATACTACCGTTACTTTTGCCTGAAATAGATCTCCGGCTTTGGATTATATAATTCCGGTTCTTTTCCGTATTTAGCTAAAAACTTTTGCAGCTCCTCAGTAGATGCAGTTAACAATAAAACACCTTTGTTTACTTCCACAGGCATTTTAATCTTTCTATCTCGTATTAACTTCTGTATATATCTTACATCAAATACAAGTAATTTTAATGTATCTGCTGTTCGTTCCATCTTACAAAAAGCATGTACCGGATAAAGGCAAAATTCAGCCATATTATTATCAAAATCAAAAGATTTTATGAAAAAGTCCAGGTACTTCTCTTCATTAATTTCTGCCATGTGGACGTAAAATTCTGCCGTATCTTCTTCAAAACTTTTCATGACATAAAGAGATTTCTCAAAAGTATCGTCATCTTTTTTCATCTGTGTTGTTACAAACTCAAATTGAACTGCCGAATCTTTTTTCATGTTTGTGTGTTGGGGCTTTAAAAATGCCTCATTCTTTTCAGCGCTGACCCAGCGACCATCAAGGCCGGGATCATGTACCAGATTATCATCATCATAAATAGGGTGTAAAGATGCAATACAGCTGCTCATTAAAAACCCTGTAAAAAGCAAACCGACAAATTGAATTAACGTTTTCATAATTTTTAACTTTTAGCATTTAAAACAAATTAACTGTATAGCTTCAAAGTTGCCAAGTAATTTCGTTGAACGCGTAGTTTTTATCGATGAACCATGTTCAAAAAGGTTTTTCCAATTGAGACGCCATCGGAAAGAACGATAGTGGCAAAGCTTCTACCCAAAATCCATTATTGCTTAGACTTGTTAAACAGGCAATGTTCTGTCCTGAGAAAACAGCCCGGAACATCACCCCGAGCTGTTTATAGATAGTTTATTCGTTTTTGGCGAATTTCTTCTGCACAAACTTGCGGTAAAAGAACCAATAAATACCTGCGAGTAGCAAAAGCAGGAATCCATACAACGGTGCGAGCAGAGAAACCTTGAAGCCACCTGCGATGAGTGCAGGGGAAATATCTCCTGCCTGCTCAATTACATGCATGGCTTCGTAAAAACCAATCATTTGCCCAAAAATGCCAGTGAGAAATGCTAAGCTTCCCAAGAACAATATCCAGGAGCTCTGACGGAGCAAACCTTTTTCTGTAGCGTTAGGAGACCTGTAGCTAATTAAGGATTTAATCACGAAAAAAATGGCTGCAATCCACATGATGTAAATCAGGGACATGAAAAAAGGTCCGCCTTCTACTAAATGTTTAAAAATCATAATTCGTTATTTTAATGGGTTACAGCAGCAAGTTTAATCCATAGCCAAACCAAAGGAAAACTTATTATGCCAATGTAGCGAAATACAATTGGAGTAACAATTTTTCCATTCTAAAATGCATTTTGAGCTGTTCAGGAGTGATTATTGGCTGTTCGCATAAATTCGCAATTATTGACCGGCAGGGCACCGGAAAAAAATTATCTTTGATAAAATGAAGCACGAAACTGTTCAAAATATTTTTACAGGCAAATGGCGATGGTTTTGGCATGTGCTTTACTGGCTGATGGCCGCACTTGTTTTGCTGGTTATTTTCAGCAACCGGAATTACGACATCCAAATACGAATTATCCTGGTTGCCGCAATGATTGTGGTGAGTTATTCGCTCACCTGGCTTATCAACTATGTGTTGATCCCGAAGTTTTTGTACAAAAATAAAATTGCTACTTTCATTTACCTGGTCTTTTTTGGGATTATTTTTACAATGTGGATCAATTTTTTTGCTGCATTTGTTATCCTCGCATACAGTGCGTTCAAGCTGCCGGAAATGATTATTCCCACGGGTCAGGATATTCTAATTCTGATAATTGGAAATTACCTCGTGGTGATACTGGCCGTTGTAATTCATTTCATCAGGGAATCATATCAGCGACTGGCAGAAAAAAATGAGCTTGAGAAACAAAATTTACAAGCAGAATCGAAGCTCAAAGATGCTCAAATGAAGCTTTTGCAGGGACAAATTCACCCGCATTTTTTATTCAACATGCTCAATAATCTTTACGGACTTGTAAAAAAAGATACGGAAATAGCCCGGAACTCCATACTGAAACTATCTGAACTGCTCGACTATATGCTGTACAAAGGTGAAAGTGACCTGGTTAAGTTGAGCGACGAAATTAAATTCATCAACAATTATATTGCGCTTGAAAAAATAAGGCGCCGCAGCGATTTCAAAATCCAATTTGATTATCCGGAAGACACAGATAACTACCGCGTACCGCCGTTATTGCTCTTTCCGCTGGTAGAGAATGCATTTAAGCACGGAAGCTCAGGAATAAGGCTGTCGCTCAAAATCGAAGAGAAAGAAATAATTTTCAGAAGCCAAAATCCATTCAGCACAAAACAAAAAGATAAATACCTGCAATCTGAAAGCAGTGGAATAGGGCTGAAAAACATTCGCGAACGGTTGAATATCATGTATCCCGGCAACCACACTTTTGAAATCTCAGATAAGGACAACATTTTTACCGTAGAATTGAAAATAAAATCAATCCATGAATAATCCTGCAAAATATAAGTGCCTGATAATTGACGATGAACCTATTGCCATCGACATTATCGAAGAACACCTTGAAGCATTCGATCAGTTTGAAATAACAGGGAAATTCACCAAAGCCACGGAAGCCATAGCAGCCATTAATGCCGGGAATATCGATTTACTTTTTTTAGACATCAATATGCCGGGCATATCGGGCATCAACTTTCTGAAAACCCTCAGTCACCCGCCGGCAGTAATCTTTACAACGGCCTACCGCGAATTTGCCGTCGATGCATTTGAGCTGGATGCCATCGACTACCTGCTGAAGCCTATTGCTTTTGAACGCTTTATGAAAGCGATTAACAAATTTCTGACTGTTCAAAGCAGCCCACAAAAAACTCAGGAACAGATGCCGGTTCAGCAGGATTCCATCATCATAAAATCAAACAAAAAGAACTACAAAATTGCACATGGCGAAATTCTTTTCATTGAAAGCATGGACAATTATGTGAAAGTGCACACTAACGACCAAACCCTTGTTTGCTACGAAAAACTTACAGATTTGGAAACTGAGCTACCATCGCATAAATTTCTGCGCATACATCGCTCTTACATCATCAACCTGAACAAAGTAACAGCTTTTACCACGGCATTTGTAGAAATTGAAGGGCATCAATTAAATATTGGGCGAAATTACCGGCAGGCAGTTACAAAAATTTTAAACAACGTGAGTTCGATGTAAATTAAGATCTGATCAAAATAAAAAACACCATTGCAACAAAACCTATGTTTCTTGGCATTCACAAGATATTTTTGTATTTTCCGGTACAAAATCAAAATTATAACCAGATGAACCGAGCCATGACTAAAAATAAGACACACCCGCATGATTATAACGAACCTAGAAACATTATGCGGCGTACATTGGACGTATCATGGCGAGCTCCATATGACCATTAAAATCAAAATTATAACCAGATGAAAAAACTACTACTTACTCTAAGCGCAATCTGTTTTACAATTATCCTTGCAGGACAACAATCATTGCCTATATCCAACGACTTTGAATTATACAACGGCACAAACCTGTCTTCGGAATACCCCGGCTGGAGTGAAGCCCAGGGCCAAAGTAGTCCTGTGAACGGAAGCTCAAGCTGGTACGCATCCAATGAGCTTTTCGACAATGCAGCAGGTGTTAGTTTCCTCAACGGAACCAGTCATCGCGAATGGATTATCACACCCTCGTTTATGGCCACAAGTCGCACAAAAATAACTTTTAATGCTGCACTCACAATCCTCTTCGATGAGCCAACACAAGGATATTTTGGGCACGATGATAGTGTTACAGTAATGGTAAAAACGCCGGCGGGCAACTATAAAAGCGCATTCACGTTTGACAAAAACAGTGAGTTAGAGGCTCAGATGAAGCCTTTTGAGGTTCAGCTTGGTGAATATGCAGGACAAGAAATCAGCATTGGTTTTTATGCAACCGATGGCAACCAACCTACTGGTTACACAGCCTTTCATTTAGACGATATCGTAATAAAAAACGCTATCCCGACCGATGTCCACTTTACCC